>CALDQK010000184.1 GCA_937911525.1 uncultured bacterium | reverse complement strand
CCTGGTGCTTTCGCGGGCCCAAAGACGGGGGTCTGGGGGGCGCAGCCCCCCAGGAGGAGGGGCGCAGCCCCCCAGGAGGAGGGGCGCAGCCCCCCAGGAATATCAGAAGCGATAGCGCGCCGAGACCCCGGCGTAGGTCGCCGTGCCGTCGTCGCCGATCGGGGCGCGGCGGAAGTCGGCCTCGCCGTAGGCGCGCACGCCGAAGCCGGCGCCGATCTCGTAGTCGAGCAGGAGGCGGAAGGCGATTCGGCGGTCGTGGACCGACTCGGGGAAGGAGTCGCGGTAGCCGATCGAGAGCTGGGCCATGAGCGACTCGCCCGTGTACATGTAGCTCAGCAGCAGGTAGGGGTCGTTGGTGGTCCGGCCCTCGCTGTCGCTGCGGTAGCGCCGGCGGAGCGAGAACTCGGTCATCAGCCGGTGCTTGCGGTTGAAGCGCAGCGAGACGCCGAGGGCGCCCCCGTTGGCCTCGCGCGAGTTGCGGCTCTCGTAGTGCTCGCCGCGCAGCCAGAGGTCGAGCAGGTCGTCCAGGAGGCGGAAGCGGATCAGGGCCCAGGCGTTGCGCCGCGCGCTGCGGTCGAGGCTCGCGATCTGGGGCTGGAGCAGGTCGAGGGCCAGGAGCTCGGCTTGCCACTGGGCGCGCCGCTCGCGATAGCCGGCCTCGACTCGGACCGCGCGGCTGATCTGAGCGTAGGCGCTCAGCTGCCCGGTCGTGAGGCGCGTGTCGGGGTCGTCCTTGATCGTGTCGAAGAGGTCGACGACCAGGATTCCGTTCAGGCCGAAGGAGCCGAGGCGCAGCCCGGCCTGAGCCTCCACGAAGTCGCGCTCGCCCTCGCCGCGGAAGCGCTCCTGAGCGGCGGCCACGCTGAAGCGCAGCGCGCCCGAGTGGCTGAAGGCGTGGTCGAGCTTGATCCCGCCGCCGTAGATCAGCGAGTCGTAGTCGGCGATCCGTGGGTTGTTGCTGACCGCGAAGCCGCCAAACATGAAGGGCGTCACCGGTCCGAAGCGGAGCCCGAAGCGCACGCCGTCGATCAGCCCGGCTTCGGTCACGGCCGGGACGATGTCGCGCCCGATCCCGGCCTCGACCCGGTCGCTGAAGCTGCGAATGTGCTCAGGGAGCTCGCTCTCGACCGTGAGCGAGAGCGAGCCGAGGCGCGCGTTCTCCTTGTCGACCCGCTCGCCCGTCCAGTCGTCGAAGTCGGCGTCGAAGGGGCGCCGGATCGAGCCGAAGAAGCGGAAGGTCATCCGGTCGCTGCCGCCGAGCTGGCGGACCTCGAAGCGGAGCCGCGTGTAGGGCGTGATCCGCGTCACGTCGGCTTCGTCGTCGGCCACGGTGTCGACGCCGACCATGACCTCGCCGCGGACCTCGTTGGCGATCCGGCCCGAGCGCGTCAGCTCGTTGCCCTCCTTGTCGACGCGCGGCTGGTCGGTCCAGTCCTCGGGCTTGCCCTCGCCGCCCTTCCCGCCGCTCGCCGAGGTCGCCTGGCGCCCGCCCCGGAAGGGGACCAGCTCGCGCTCGGGCGGGGGCTCGGCGCGGAAGGTCGAGAGGCTGGGCGCGCGCCGGCCGACGCGGACGTCGCTGCCGGCCGGAGCCTCGCCGGGGAGCGCGCCCTCGGGCGGGGGCTTGGTCTGGCCGACGACCCACAGGGCGCCCTCGGGCAGCTCGACCTCGGCCGGCAGCTCGACCACGAGGTAGCGCGAGCTGACCGCGAGCAGCTTGGCCTGGATCGGCTCGCCCTCGCCGAGCTGGAGCTTGATCGTCTGGTTGGGGGCCAGGCGCGCTTCGTGGCTCTTGAACGCGCTCTTGAGCTCGAGGTGCGCCCGCTGGGCGCGCCGACTGAAGACCTTGGCCTCGACCTTGACGGAGCTCTGGGCCCCCGCGGGCGCGGCGAGGAGGAACACCCCCAGCGCGAGCAGGATCCAGGAGAGCTCCGGGCGGGTCATCGGATCACCGCGCCCGAGAAGGAGAGGGGCGGGTTGACGTTGGTGTGGCAGCGGCCGCAGTCGCTGCCGAAGGGCGCGCCGCCGGTGTGGTCAGGGACGCTCGGGATCCCGGCGGTAGCGTTGAACTGCTGCTGGTGGCAGAACAGGCAGTCGCTGCCCCCCCCAGCCAGGCCCGAGAAGGTCGAGCCGGTGTGGCAGTCGGTGCAGCGCTGGAGCGCGTGCACGCCGTCGAGCACGTAGCTGCGGTGCTGGTAGGTCGCGCCGCGGAAGGTGGTCGTGGTGTGGCACCAGCCGCAGTTGGTGAAGCCGGCCGCGATATGGTTCGGCGTCGCGCGCGCTTGGTCGCGCACGTGGCACACCTGGCACTCGGTCGGGGTCACGGCCAGGGCCTCGCCGCGTCCGTTGCGGTGGCAGGCCTCGCAGGCGATCACCGCGTGCACGCCGGTCAGGGGGAAGCGCGTCCGCTCGTGCACGAAGAAGTTGCGCGGCACGTCCCAGGTGCGCGCGTTGTGGCACTGCTCGCAGGCCTGCGAGTTGGCGCCCGCGTGCGGGTCGTGGTGGCAGTCGGCGCAGCGCTCGCTCAGGCGGCGCAGGCCGCGGCGGTGGCAGTCGGCGCAGGAGGCCTTCTTGGGGTTGGCGTGCGCGCCCTCGAGGGGGAAGCCGGTCAGCGAGTGGTCGAAGGGCGAGTCGGGCTCGCTGATCTTGGTCCAGCTCTCCTCGACGTGGCACTCGGAGCAGGAGTCCCGCTTCTCCCACAGGGGGTCGCCCGCGGGCGTCGGGCTGGCGGCGGGCTCCGCCTCCTTCTTGGTGTCCTGCGCGACCAGGCTGGAGGCGCCGAGCGAGGCCACCAGGGCCAGGCCAGAGACGAGGGCTAGCGCGCGGAGCGGGCTCATCGGCTCGCCTGCTTCTTGCCCTTGGCCTTGGGCTTGCCTTGCTTGCCCTGCTCGCGCGGCTTGCTCTTGGCGTGCGGGTTCTGGTGGCAGTCGCCGCAGTCGCGCCCCTCGATCGGGTAGTAGTGGACCACCGCCCGCTGCTTCCCGTCAGGGAAGGTCCGCTTCGCGGAGAGGTGACAGTCGCCGCACTCGACCTCGGCGTGCGCCCCCGCGAGCGGGAAGCGGCACTTGTCGTGGTCGAAGCGGCTCGGCTTCCAGTCCTCGATCACGTGACAAGCCTGGCACCCGGTGCGCTTGCGCGCGAACTGGCCGAGGTGGACGTCGAGGTGGCAGCCAGCGCAGTCCTGGGGCGTGCCGTGGTAGGTGACCGCCTTGCCGTGCTTGAGCTGGGGCACGTGGCAGCGGTTGCAGTCGGTGTCGTGGGGACCCTGGAGCGGGAACCCGATCCGGCGGTGGCCGGCCTGGACCTCGAAGGTGCTCGGGACGAAGCGGTCCTCGCCGTGGCACGACGAGCACGACTGGCGGAACTGGCCCGCGTGCACGTCCTCGTGGCAGCGCACGCAGCCCACCTCGCGGCCGCCGTCGGGCCACTTGAAGCGCTGGGCCACCTTCTCGGGCGCCGGCTGGTCGGGCGGGGGCGGCATGTCGCGCACGTGGCACACCTCGCAGGGCACGGCCTTGTGGGCGTCGCGCAGCGGGAGGCGGGCCGAGGCGTGGCGGACCTCGTCGTAGGTGCTCGGCACGAAGACCTGCTCGGTGTGGCACTCGCCGCACTTGGGCTGGGCGCCGAACTGGCCCTGGTGAACGTCCTCGTGGCAGACCACACAGCCCTGCACGCGCACGTCGGCGAGCGAGAGCTTGCGCAGCCCGCCCTCGGCCGTGCGGCCGCCGTGGCAGCCCTCGCACTTGACCTGGACGTGGGCGCCCTCGATCGGGAAGCCGAGCCGGGCGTGACCCTCGTTGTCGAGCTCGGCCAGGTGCCACTGCTTGTAGTCGTGGCAGTCGATACAGGTCTTCTTGAGCTCGCGCGCGAAGCGGCCCTGGTGGGCCTCGCCGTGGCAGGCCGCGCAGTCCTTCTCCAGCGGCCCGACGACGCCCTTGCTGCGCGCGCGCGGCTCGGGGGGCAGACGCGGGATCGAGATCCTCTTGCCGAGCGCCGTGATCTGGGCGCCCTCCTGGTGGCAGACCTGGCACTCGCCGCCGTGCTTGTCGATCAGCGCGACCTGGGTCACGTCGGCGTGCTCGGCGCGCGGGTAGAGCTCGTTCTTCCAGTCGCGCACGTCGTGGCAGTCCTCGCAGCGCTTGGTGCCGAGGGCCAGCTCGCGGTCGAAGGCGCCCTTGTGGTGCTCGTCGTAGTCCTTCTTGTGGCAGTCGAGGCAGGTCTCACGGACGGGGCCGTTCAGCTTCTCGCCCCCGTGGCACTTGGCGCAGGAGACGTCCTTGTGCTTGCCCTCGAGCTTGAAGCTCGTCGCGTCATGGTCGAAGCGCGCGTCGGGCGCCATGTCCCACTCGGCGGGCGTGTGGCAGGCCTCGCAGTCCCCGAAGGCTTGGCTCTGCTTGCGGTGCACGTTCTCGTGGCAGTTGACGCAGCCCGGCAGCGTGTCCCCCGAGACCGGGGTCGCGGGCGCCTGACCGAAGCCGACGCCGCGGAAGCGGCGCGGGTTGTTCTTGGCGACGACCGCCGCGAAGGTCGGCACGGGCGGCTTGGCCTGCGGCGGCGGGTCGCTGGGAGGGGCCTGGAGGTGGCACTCCTCGCACTTGGTGACCGACTCGTCCTTGTGCTTGCCGACCAGCGGGTAGCGCGTCTCGTCGTGGTCGAACTTGCTCGCTGGCTTCCAGGCCTGCTCGCCGTGGCACTGGGCGCAGTCGTCACCCTGGCTGGGGCGGTGGGCGTCCTGGTGGCAGCCCGCGCAGCGGTTGCTCACGCCGAGGAAGGTCGCCTGCCCGAAGCTCTCGGGGAGCGCGTCGGGCTTGGCCGTGTTGAGCCCCTTGCTCTCCTCGGGGGAGAGCTTGAAGGCCACCACCTTCTCGTCGCTCAGGAGCGAGGTCTTGTGGCAGGCCTCGCACGCGAGCGGCTCGTGGCTGCCCGCGAGCGCGAAGCCGGCGCCCTGCTCGTGGGGGAAGTCCTTCGCCTCGGCGGGCTTGGCGTCCTTGATCGGCTTGAAGGGGGCCTCGGGCGGAGGCCACTTGATCGCCACGAACTCGCGGCCCTGGTGCTCGCTGTGGCACTCCCAGCACTTGCCCTCGACCTGAGCGTGGAAGCCGGTCTTGGCCGCGATCCGCTCCGAGAGGGGCTCGTGGCACTTCAGGCACAGGTCCTCGCTGACCTCGGCGCCCGCCACGTGGCAGTCCTGGCAGTGGTTCTCGCCGGCGAGGTGGCTGTGGGGAGAGCTGAGCGGCTTGGTCAGCAGGGACTCGCTCGACAGGTCGGGGGCCGTCACGAGGACGAGCGCCGCGATCAAGAAGAGCGCGATCAAGGTGAACAGGACCAGGCGGGTGCGGCGTTTCACGGGACTAGAAGAACTTGAGGTTGCCGTACTGAATGGCGATCGCGATATGGACGAACATCGTCGCCAGCATGACGAGGGCCAGGATCATGTGGAGCCCGCGCCAGGTGTCCATTAGATCCTGAACGCCCTCGAACTGTGAGAGCCGGCGGTGCAGGCGTCCGTGCAGGTAGAGCAGGTCGAGCACCTCCTCGAGCAGCTCCTCGAGCTCTGGGTCGGCGCTGGCCTCCATGTCGAGCAGCTTGCGGAAGCGCTGCGCGAGCAGCTGCTCCCGGGCGCGGCGGCGAATGGGTCCTAGCACCATGTCGAGCATGATCGCGAAGAAGCCCTGCTCTTCGTCCCCTTGCTCCTCGGCCGCGCTGAGCGCTTCGAGGGCGGCCGCGCGCAGCTTGGGGTAGGGGGCGAGGCGCTTGCGCAGGTCGCCGCGCAGCTCTCCGAGCAGCGCCGCGAGCTCGGCGCGGTCGGCGGTGTCGCCTTCCTGGCGCCGGGGCACGTGGGCGAGGAAGTAGCGGCCGAAGAGCCCCGACACGATCGCGACGAAGATCGCGGCCGCCGAGATGCGGGCCACGAGGTTGCCCGCCAGCAGGCCCGAGTGGACCAGGATCAGGCTGCCGCCGGTGACGCCGAACACCATGTGCCAGTTGAGCCAGGCGCGCATGCTGACGAGCTTGCTCAGGAAGCCGAAGCGGCGTCTGAGCACGTAGGTCAGGTTGGCCACGAAGAGGACGGAGCCGACGATCCCAGCCCAGAGTCCGATTGGGCGGTTGGCGTTGAGCAGCCGGTGCAGCGAGTGGTTGGGGCGCGCGGAGTCGGCCAGCGAGTAGTACTGCCAGCCGGCCCAGATCAGGAGCGGGCCCAGGAGCGCCCCGCCGACCGTGAGCAGCAGCCACAGCCCCTCGCCGCTCCAGAGGTTGCCCATCCGCTGGGCGACGCTCTGCGAGGCCTCCTGGGGGAGCGCGAGCCCCTCCCAGGACTCGGCGCTCGGGAAGGTCCCCTCGAAGCTCTCGTCCAGCCGGCGCCACTCGGGGTCGTCGGGCGCGTCCTCGCTCGGAAAGTTCGGCTCCCGCGAGTCGGAGGTCAGGAGCGACTCGCTGAAGATCCCCTGACTGGCCCCGGCCTCGGCGAGGGGCAGGGAAGGGACCGACTCGCTGCCGTGCAGGTCGATCGTCGGTCCCTTGAACCCGCTGCTGCGCGAGAGCGCGCGCGGGCGAGGCGGCGGTGGAGCCGCCGCCGCGCTCCAGCCCTCCGAGAGGGGCTGCAGCGGCCCCGCGTGCGGGTCGACCATGTCGTCGCTGCGGAAGGCCTCCCAGGCGCTCTCGCTGGGGGACTCCAGGTAGAAGGAGTCGCTGTCCGCCTCGCGCGGTCCTGAGAGGGCGCCGAGCTCGGCGTCGCTGGGGCCGAGCGGGCGCGGGCGCGAGCGCGGCATGCGGTGCGACTCGACCACGTCCTCTGGCGGGAGGTCGATCACCTCGTCCGCGGTGCCGAAGTCGCCGAAGTCACTCCCCGAAGGCCGGCCCGGCAGCACGATCGGCGTCTCGGTCGATTCGTCGAGCTCCGAGCGGCGACGGCGCTCGCTCTGGCTCACCCGGCGCACGTGGCTCCCCGACGAGCGCCGGACCGAGGAGTCGAGCGGGTCGACCTCCATCGTGCGGTTCAGATCGTCGAGGTCGCCCGCGAAGAACTCGGGTGAGTCCGTCGACTCCGAGCGGGAGAAGCGCTGCGCCGCGGCCTGCCCAGCTGGCTGTCCTCCCTGCGGCGCTGCCGGAGGAGGCGGGCCAGGGGCGGGTCCGCGCGCCGGCGCCGCGCGCGGCGCGGCTGAGTAGGGGGAGCCAGCGGTCTGCTCGCTGGGCCCGGGCGCCGGGGGCGGGGGCGCGCCCGGAGCGGGACCGCGCGCCGGCGCGGCGAGGGGGGCGTCGTAG
>CALDQK010000183.1 GCA_937911525.1 uncultured bacterium | reverse complement strand
AGGCGACGAGGCCCGCGAAGCGGGCCACCGAAAATCGGGCTCGCTGCACTCGTTCGGGGTGGTGATCACTCGGCGCCTCACGCGGGTAACGAAACCCAAACCTACCAGCCGACCCCGACAAGCCGAGTCAACTCGACGCCGAGCTGGCAGGGTCGCCAACCGCGCCTCTGAAGAGGCCGCCCAGGAAGCGCTCCTTGCGACTCAGCGCCACGCGCCCTCGGCGACCTCGGTCTTCAGGCTGCCCGTGCCGTAGCCGGTGCTGAAGCTGCCGAAGTGGCCCCAGAGCTGGACGGGGCCCTCGAGCTCGGTCGTGATCGGGGCGTTGCCCTCGCCCCAGGCGCCCTTCGCGCCAGCCAACCGCCGCTGGCCCTGCCGGATCTCGAACTGCCAGCCGCGCGCGTCGAAGGCGGCCTCGACCTCGAAGGGCTCGCCGGGACGGGGCGGGCGAAAGGGAATGCGCTCGAGGATCGCCGCGCCCCGCTGCGGGGGGTCGAACTTGGGGTCCCAGCGCTGGACGTAGTCGCGGTTGAAGTTGCGCACCAGCGCGACCACGTCGCCGTCGCTCTGGACCAGCAGAGTGATCCACCAAGCGCCGCGTGTCAGCTGAGCCGCGGCGTCGGGCTTGCTCCGGTCGTGCGGTCGCAGGACGAGCTCGTAGAAGAACCCCGCCGGCTCTTGGAAGCCGTGCCCGCGCTCCATGTCTCCGAGCGGAGCGTCCTGCTCGGCGCGAGCTTGGCACGTCCAGCGCGCCCGCAAGGGGAGCTCGAGGCGATCGCTGAACACGCCGTCGCGGCTCCAGCCCTCGCCCCCACGCTCCGGCCGGATCCGATAGGTCTCCCCCTCACGCGACAGGCGCTCGCCTGGCGAAGCCGCGAGTGAGGCAGCTCGCCAACGGACAGCACGCCGAGGCGGAGGGTCCGCGGCTGGCGTGGGCGAACGCTCCGCCGCTGGCGCGGGGGAAGGCTCTGTGGGTGGCGTCGGCGAGGGCTGCGCGTCCTGGGTCGAGGGCTCAGGTGTCGCCTCGGAGTGAGGCGAAGCCGACGGAGCCGGGGTCGCGATCCGCTCGACCGGCGAGGGCTCGGGGTCCGGCGCCGGCGCCCCCTCCTCGCTTGTTGCCGGACTCGCGCTGGGGCTCACAGCCGGAGCCAGCGTCGCGCGCGGGCGCTCGGCGCGCTCCCGCTCGGGCGCGCCGCCGCCGAGCGCCAAGAGCGCGCCGACCAGCAGCCCCGCCGCGCCGACCCCGCCGGCCAGGAGCGGGACCAGGGGCGGGCCGCCCTCCTCGCCTCGCTTGGCGATCCGCCGCCCGGCGCCCTGGCGCGGGCCGGCCTTGACCTGGCCGAGCGTGTGCTCGATCGCCTCCAGCAGCGCGCGCGCGTCGCGGTAGCGCTCCTCGCGCTCGCGGGCCAGGCAGCGCAGGACGAGCTCGGCGGTCGCGGGGTGCAGGCTCGCCACCCGCTCGCGCGGGTCGGGCGGGCCGTAGGAGCTGGACTGGGGCGGCTCTCCGGTCAGCAGGCAGTAGAGCGTCGCGCCCAGCCCGTAGACGTCGACCCGCGCGTCGAGGTCGGTCCAGGCCGCGAGCTGCTCGGGCGCCATGAAGGCCGGCGTGCCGAGGGCGAAGCCGGTCAGGGTCATGCGGTCGTCCCCCGAGGCGCGCCGGGCCAGGCCGAGGTCGCCCAGCTTGGCGCGCCCCTCGGCGTCGAGGAGCAGGTTGCTCGGCTTGAGGTCGCGGTGCAGCAGCCCGGCCCGCGCCAGGCCGACCAGGCCCATGGCCGCGTCGCGGGCCAGCTCGAGCGCCTCCCGCTCGCCGAGGCGCCCGCCCCGCTGGCGGGCGAGCTGCTGGGCGTCGCCCGCCTCGAGCAGCTCCATGGCCAGGAAGGCCGCCTGGCCGGCCTCGCCGATCTGGTAGCAGGTCACCACGCGCGGGTGATTGACCGCCGCCAGGGCGCGGGCCTCGCGCAGGAAGCGGGCCCGCCCCTCGGGGTCGCGCTCGAGATCGGGCAGGAGCAGCTTGAGCGCGACCTCCCGCTCGAGGAGCGCGTGGCGCGCGCGGTAGACGGCGCCCATGCCGCCGCGCCCCAGGCAGGCCAAGAGCTCGTACTCGCCGAAGCGGCAGGGGAGCTTGGCCGGCGGCGCCGCCAGGGCGGGCGTGGCCTGGGTCCGGGTCAGCTGGGCCTGGCGCACCTGCTCGATCGCGCGCGAGACCTCCGCCTCGTCCACGTCCAGGGTGAAGGCCACCAGGGCCGGCGTCCGCTCGACGGGGGAGCGCGCGCGCAGCTCGTCGAGGGCCGAGTCGACCAGGGTCGCGGGCACCGTGCGCGCGCTACCGAGCTGACGCAGGGCCAGCTCCCAGGTGAAGAGGTCGATCACGTCCGCGCCCACCTCAGCCGCCTCGCAGGGCGCGCAGGATCTCGTCGCGCTCGGCGGCGAGGTCGGCGCTCGAGGCCGCGTGGTGGCGCAGGCAGCGCTCGACCTCGGCCACCAGCGCGCGGCGCAGCCGGCTGGCGCGGGTGTAGAGCGCGTTGGGCGTCAGACCCAGCTCGGCCGCGACCTCCTCCGCCGGGGGTCGCTCGGGGCGCAGGACCCAGGCGTCCAGGACCCGCAGCGCCAGCTCGTCGCGCTCGGCGCGCAGGCCCTCGCGCACGGCCTCGATCGCGCGCTCCTGGAGGCAGCGGCGCCACTCGAGCTCGAAGGTCTCCTCGGGGTCGCCCGCCGCGGGCTCGGGCGGCGCCGACTCGGCCAGGAAGGAGAGCGCGCCGTGCTCGGGTCGCGCCCGCTGGGCCCGCCAGTCCTTCTTGCGCAGGTTGCCCAGGCAAGTGAGCAGGTAGGTGCGCAGGCGGCCGCGCTCGGGCTCGTAGCGGACGAGGAGCTCGCCCCGGGCGCCGCGCAGGAAGAGCTCCTGGAGCAGGTCCAGCGCGTCGGCGCGGCTGGACCCCGTCCTCCTCAGGTAGCCGTAGAGGGGCTGCCAGTAGGCGCGGAAGAAGCGCTCCCAGGCCTGCTCCCAGCCAGGCGCCTGCGGCGAGGCCGCCAGCTGGACCAGCGAGAGGTGGGTCGAGGGGAAGGCGCGGGGTCCGCGGGAGTCCATTCGTTCGCACTCTAGCTCTCTTGCTTCGTTCCCCCTGGATACCCGCCGCAGGGCCCGATCTTGCAGAGCGCGATCGGCCTGCCGCGACAGGACTTAGAGAAAAACGCGCAAGACGAGGCGGGGGCGCGGACAGCAAGGGCCAGAGAGAAGGAGGCTCCCATGATTCGTTCCCTGACCTGCCTGTCCCTGGCCCTGACCCTCGGCGCGGCCTGCGCCGGCTGCGGCGGCTCGTCCTCGGGCGGCGGCGCGCCCCTGCCCACGAGCCAGCCCAGCCAGCCCGCCCAACCCGGCGCCCAGCCCGGGGCCCCGGCTCCCAGCCAACCCAGCCAGCCCAGCCAGCCCAGCTCCCCCAGCTCCCCCAGCAGCCCAGCCCCCGTCGCGAGCGACGACCTGAGCGCGCTCAGCGCCGAGTTCACGAGCGCGGCGGACCTCTCCGCCTTCTCGCGGATCTACCAGGTCGAGGGCTGGGGCTTCGACCAGCTCGAGCAGGCCGACGTGGGCACGACCCGCGCGGGCTGGCTGACCTTGGTCCCCCACACCAGCAGCTGGTACGAGGACTACCGGGGGATCCTCGTGTTCAAGCAGGTCAGCGGCGACTTCGTGGCGACCGCCCATATCGTCGCCAGCGACCGCGCGGGGACCAACGCGCCGGCCCGCAGCTACTCGCTGGCCGGGATCATGATCCGCGCGCCGCGCGCGATCACGCCGGCCACCTGGACCCGCGGCGGCGAGGACTACGTGTTCCTCTCCCTGGGCGCGGCCAGCGCGCCGGGGACCTTCCAGACCGAGGTCAAGACCACCGACGAGAGCGTCTCGAACCTCGAGATCGACGCCGCCCCCAGCGGCGGCGAGGCCACGATCCGGGTGGCGCGGATCGGCGCGGCGGTGATCTGCCTGATCCGCCCCGCCGGCGGCGAGTGGCGCGTGCACCGGCGCTACGCGCGCGCGGACCTGCCCAGCGGGCTGCAGGTCGGCCTGACCGTCTACACCGACTGGCAGACGATCCAGGCCCAGGGGCTGACGCCCGAGCAGCACAACACGGCCCAGATCGCCGGCGGCATGCCGGACCTCCGCGCCCAGGTCGACTACCTGCGCTACGCCCGCCCGGTGGTCCCCGCGGCCCTGACCGGTCGAACCCTGAGCGACCCGAACCAGGTCAGCGACGCCGAGCTGCTCAGCTTCCTGGGCGGGTGATCCGCAGCACCAGGGTCGGCTCGGGAGGCGCGGCCTGCTCGGGGACCTGGGTGACCTGGCCTCCGAACACCGCGACCCACCAGCGCCTCCAGCGCGGCGTCGGCTCGACGCGGACGACTCCGGTCAGCCCCTCGCTGATCACCAGCGGCCGCCCCTGCGAGTCGCGCGCCTCGAGGCGCAGGAGCCGCGCCTCCTCGCCGTCGCGCTGGAGCACGACGCAGGCCTCTCCGCGCTCCTCGTCGCGCCAGAGGGCGCTCGACCAGCCGCGCCCCTCCTCGCCGACGTGCGTCACCCCCGCCCGCTCGCGCCAGTCGGCGGGCGGCTGAGCGCTCGCGATCGCGGCCAGGTCCGCGTCGAGGTTCAGCGGCGCGCCATCGACGCGGAGCACCGCGCCCGCGACCTCGCACTGAACCCGCGCGCGCGGCAGGAGCAAGGGCCGCGATCCCGCGCGCTCGGGGACCGGGCGAGTGGCCCACACCAGCAGGCCAAGCCCCGCCACCAGCGCCGAGGCGCAGGCGAAGAGCCGCGGGGTCGTGACTGGAGGTCTCTCGCGCTCGCTCACGGCGCCACCCTACCGGAGGCCCGGATATCCTGCTCTCCGTGAACGTGTCGGTATGGATCGGCGAGGACGAGCGCGAGGTCCCGGCGGGGACCATGATCGCGGAGGTCCTCGGCGCCGAGCGGATCGCGGCCGAGGCCCTGGTCGCGGCCACGGTCGACAACCACCTCGTCGGCCTCGACGCGCCCCTCCACGGCGACACGCGCCTGTTCCCGGTCGCGGCGAGCGACCCTCTCGGCGAGCCCGTCGTCAAGCGCAGCGTGGCCCACATGTTCATGGCCATGGCCCACGAGCGCTGCCCGGAGCTGCTGCTCAGCGTCGGTCAGTCGCTCCTGGGCGGCCACTTCTACGAGGTCGAGCCCGAGCAGCGCGTGGCCGAGCTGGAGGTGATCGCGGCCGAGCTGACCAAGGCGCTCAACGACCTCGCCGCCGAGGCGCTGCCTTTCCAGCGGCGCGCGCTCTCCTGCGACGCGGCCAGCCGCGACCTGAGCGACCCCGGCTGCTCCAAGCAGCGCCTGCTCTGCACCTTGCCGAGCCCCATGGTCGCGACCGCCTCGCTCAAGGGCTTCGCCGACCTCCAGCACGGCCCCTACGCCCCCGACACCCGCTGCGGCGCGGGCGCGGAGGTGATCGCCTACCCGCCCGGCTTGATCCTGCGCTTCCCCCGCGCGCGCCCGCTCAAGGGCGCCCTGGCCGGCCGGCGGCTCTTCCAGACCTACCTCAAGACCCGCGACTGGAACCGGCGCGTGGGCGTGTCCACGGTCGCCGACCTGAACGAGGCGGTCCTCGAGGGCCGGATCGGCGAGGTGATCAACGTCGCCGAGGCGCTCCAGGAGAAGGAGCTGGCCTCGATCGCGGACGATATCGAGTCGCGCGCGGGCGAGGTGCGCCTGGTGTGCGTGGCCGGCCCCTCGAGCTCGGGCAAGTCGACCTTCGTGCGCCGGCTCTCGACCCAGCTGCGGGTGAACGGGATCAACCCGATCGTGCTCGGGCTGGACGACTACTACCGCGACCGCGCCGAGTGCCCGGTCGACGCCCAGGGAGAGCTCGACTTCGAGGCGCTCGAGGCCCTCGACCTCGACCTGCTCCACGAGCACCTCGAGGAGATCGTGGAGGGCAAGGAGGTCCGCGTCCCGGGCTTCGACTTCGTGCGCGGCAAGCCGACCCCGCGCGACACCTGGCGCCGGCTCCGGCTCGAGCCCGACCAGCTGCTCTTGCTCGAGGGGATCCACGGGCTGAACCCGGCCCTGACGGGCGACCTCCCCACCAGCGCCTCGTTTCGGATCTACCTCAACGCCCTGACCCAGCTGCAGATCGACGCCCACAACCGGATCCAGACCTCGGAGGGCCGCCTGCTGCGCCGGATCGTGCGCGACCGCTGCACCCGCGGCACGAGCGCCGCCGACACGATCCAGCGCTGGGCCAGCGTCCGGCGCGGCGAGGGCGCCCATATCTTCCCCTTCGAAGACGAGGCCGACCGGGTGTTCAACACGGCCCTGGTCTACGAGGTGGCGGTCCTGCGCACCTACGCCTGGCGCTTCCTGCTCGAGGTCCCGCGCAGCCACCCCTCGCGGACCGAGGCCTACCGGCTGCTCCGCTTCCTCGAGCTCTTCGTGCCCGTCCTCGGCGACGCGGTCCCCGCCAACAGCGTCCTGCGTGAGTTCATTGGCGCCCGCTGAAGGCGGCGCCCCGCCCGGGCCGCGCGGCTACCCCGTGGTCGGGGTGCTGCCCAAGATCTGGCGCGACCCGCTCCGCTTCTTCTCGGAGGTCGCCCACGAGCACGGCCCCGTGGCCCGCGTCGGGCTCGGCAAGTTCACGCTCTACCTGCTCAGCCAGCCCGAGCCGATCCAGCACGTGCTCCAGGACAACGCCCAGAACTACTGGAAGGGC
>CALDQK010000182.1 GCA_937911525.1 uncultured bacterium | reverse complement strand
ACTCGCCGCCCTGCTCGCGCTGGCCGGCAGAGCTCTCCTGCCACTCCTTCATGGACACGACCGCGATCTTGGCCTCGGCCGAGCCGCGCCCGCGCACGCGGACCTGGATCCGCGTGCTGGAGCTGGGCTTGACCGTGGGGTGGACCTGCACGGTGATCCGCTGCAGGGTCGAGGCGAAGACCGTGCAGTTGACGCCGCCGATGCGCACGTCGAGGTCGTCGAAGGGCTTCTGGCCGGGCTTGATCCGCCCGGTCTTGGGGTCCCGCTCGAGCTCCTTGGGCTGGAACAGGTCCCGGCCCTCGATATAGATCGTGCCGCCCACGGGGACGGTGGTGACCTTGTTGCCGTCCGAATACTTGATCTCGGTGATGACGGGCTTGGCCTGGGCGGCCGCGGGCGCGGCCGCCAAGGTGACGAGGCCGAGCGCGGCGGCCAGGGTGCCGTAGTTCAGTCGCATTAGTTGTTCACCCTTTCCTTGAGCAGGACCTTGCTGCTGGGCAGGAAGTAGATCACCGAAATGTCGTCCAGGACCGGCGTGGCGACGTTGAAGCCCTGCTGGTTGTTGTTGAGCCCGACCTGGGGGTCGAACTTGGCGCTCGTCATGCGGACCGTGTAGACGAGCTTGTCCGTGCGGTCGACCGTGATGTTGGCGCCCTGGTCGTCGACGAGGCCGAAGCCGTTTTGGCTCGTGCCGTTGGCTCGGTTGCTGGTGAAGGTCGCGCTCCAGTTGGGGTTGGAGAACTTGACCGTGCCCGCCGAGTCGCGCACCTCGAAGCCGACCTGGACCGTGCCAGCGCCCGGCTCGTAGTCGACGTGGCCGCCGTTGACCACGCCGTAGTAGCGCGGCAGGTAGGCGGTGAAGGCCAGGCTGCCCAGGGTCAGCACGCCCGAGTCGGGCGGGAAGTAGGCGCTGAGGTCGATCTCACCCTTCCAGACGCCCTCGTCCACGTAGCGGCCGTCGTATTCGATCACCGGGTTGGCGATCGCGGTCGAGCCGTCGTAGAAGCGCACGTCGTCGATGGTGCCGTTGGCGGGCAGCAGGACGCGGCCGTCGTCGGTGTGCTTGAACACGCCGTCCTTGACCACGCTGGCCTTGCCGAGCTGCTCGCGGGCCACAGCGCCGATCGTGATCCGATCCATGGGGCGCTCCGCCTGCGGGTTGCTCGGGTTGTAGCTGCGACCGTTCAGGCGCACGAAGGGCGGCAGCTGGGGCGGGGCGTTGGGCGGCGGGACCGGGTTGCCCTGCTGGTCGTAGCTGCCGACTGGAATGTAGCCGGGGTAGCCGGGGGTGCCCTGGGGGGTGCCGATCTGGTGAGCGATCGGGTCGAAGGGGCCCTGGCCGTCGATCCAGACCTGGAGGCTGGCGCGGTTGCCGGCCGTCGGCTGAATGTTGCTCCGGTCCTCCCAGCGGAAGGCGAAGTGGTGCCACTCACCCGCGCGCCAGTTGCGGAACAGGTTGTTGGGCAGCCAGTAGTCCGAGCGGGCCCAGCGAATGTCGAGGAACTCGGGCTCGATCTGCTCGTAGAGCGCCTTGGGCGGCCAGGGATACTGCGGGTCCTTGCTGGCCAGGTCGTAGTAGTCGCTGATCTTGATCTTGCTGCCGTTGACGGGGTCCTCGACGTAGGGGACCTCGAAGGCGCTGGTCCGATCGCCCACGACCTCGTAGTAGAGGCGCGTGATCCGCACCTCACCCGCGGTGTTGCGGGTCACGAACATCTGGGTGCCGCGGCTGTAGCAGCCGGGCGTGGTCGCGCCGGCGTGGGTGAAGCCGAGCCGGTTGATCAACGCGTGGCTGGTGCCGAGCAGGCCGCAGTAGCGCGGGTTGCTCGCGTTGTTGGCCACCGGGCGCCACTGGGTGCCGGTCCAGCGCTGGTGGGTCCAGTCGAAGTCCGGCTTGTACCAGAACTCCACCGCGCCGTTGTGGGTCGGAGCGACGTTGCCCATGTCCTGCTGGGTGGTGCCGTTGATCCGCATGTTGCTGGTGCCGCGGCGGTTGGGGTCCGGCTCCCCGCTGCCCGGGGCGCTGGGGTAGTTCTCCTGGCCGCCGCCGAGGTTGCTCCCGTTGTCGCTGGCGCGATACCAGAGCAGCGAGGGGCGCAGGCTGGTGTTCAGGTAGCCGTCGGGGGTCAGCACGTTGAAGCGCCAGGCCTCCTGGACGTCCGAGCTGCGCGCGTTGGGGAACACGCCCCGGCGCGCGTCGCCGTAGGGCCAGCCCCAGCGGTTGTTGACGCGGCCCGCGACCGGCTCGCCGGGGTTGGGGTTGTGCTGGACGCCGGCGCTGGTGTCGGCCTGCAGGACGTCCGCGATCGAGCTGCGGTTGCCGCCCTGCTCGAGCCGGCGGTCCTGGAAGAGGGCCTCGAAGCGCGGCGGGGCGTCAGGGGCGTTGAGGCCCATCTGCACCGTCTGGGTGTGGAAGATGTCTCCGAACTTCCGCCGCGTGGCGAGCGCGAGGTAGCCCGCGTCACGACCCGGGAAGAGCACGCCGTCGTTGGCGGTCCCTTCGTTGTAGAAGGCGCTCAGGTCGGTGTTGGCGCCGGGGGCCGAGGGGTCCCAGTAGATCCGGGCCACCGGCCAGCTCGCGCAGTCGAGGCGGTCGTTGCCGGCCAGATACTCGTCGCCCTTGTACTCGAAGTCGCGCTGGGTGCGCACGCTCTGGGTGTCGAAGAGCTGCAGGATTCCGCGCACCTTCGCCTGGGCGAAGATCTCGTCGTCGGGGATCCCGTCCTTGTTGACGTCCTGCTGCTTCTTGGCGTCCTGGGGCGGGGGGCCGAGCACCTCACCCAGCGCGGTGACCTCGAAGATCCCCTTGGGCGCGAAGCACCACTCCAGCGTCTGGCGCATGTGGAGGAACTTGTTGGGGTCGTTGGGGTCGGGCAGGTCCGGGTTGCGGTAGAGCAGGCCGCCCTTGTCGATCGTCATGCGCACGGTCTGGTCAGGGTTCCACGACGAGAGGCGCGCGTTGGGGTTGAAGTTCGACTTGATCATGTCCCGCACGGCCTGGTGGAAGGCGTAGCGGAACTGGGGCTCGGCCCGGACCACGTTCGGGCTGGGGGCCGTGAGCGGGTTGCCGTTGAGGTCGGTGATCTTGGCTTCGTTGTAGTTGGGGTAGACCCGCGCGTTGCTGTCGGGGTCGCGCGTGTTGTCGATGAAGCTCTCGGTCAGGGTGCGATCGACGAAGGTCTCCCAGTCGGCGAAGGACTGGAAGGGGCCCTGGTTGTTGATGTGCGCCTTGATCTGGCGCGCGAAGTGGATCGCGCCGTGGACGATCGGGTCGTCGCCTGCGGTCTGGCCCGGCTGGAAGCCGAAGGGGTCGACATAGACCATGACGCCTTCGCTCGTGTAGCTGATCTCCTCCTCCTTCTGCGTGAAGGAGTAGTTCGTGCTGCCCGAGTCGAGGCCCTGGCGGTTGATGTCGCCGGTCCAGACGTAGAAGAAGCGCCCGGCGATCCCGGCCAGGTTGGCGGCGATCACCTCGGTCGTGGCGAGGTTCACGTTGATCGGGCTGCGCGGCTCACGCGCGATCACGTCGGACCAGGGCTTGTTCTTGCTGTTGGTCGCGCGCGGCGAGATCGTCTTGTCGTCGAACCAGCTGTGGGCGGTGACGTAGTCCTTGAGCAGCTGGTAGTCGTCCTCGCTGTCGAGGACCTCCAGCAGCTCGGCCTTGGAGTTGAACTTGCCGTTCTCGCGCGACTCGCGGAACAGGTAGATCGCCTTGCCGCCGCGCGCGGCGTTGGGGCTGTTGCGCGGGTAGCGGGCGTTCTTGATCGGGTTGCGCCCCGCGCCCGCCACCGTGCCGCCGCCGCTGCGGGCGCGCGGGTTCAGCTTGCTGATCGCGACGCCGAGCGCCTCGAGCCAGCGAATGTAGGCCAGGTCCTGCTCGCCCTCGTTGGGGACGTCGATCACCTCGAACTTGCTGTTGAGGTTGAACTGGGTCTGGGTGTCCAGGACCTTGACCCGGTACTCGTCCTTACCGCTGGCGTAGCTGTTGCCCATGTTGCCCCAGAAGCTCGCGCGCAGCTGCTGCGGAGCGTTGGGGTTGCCCGAGGCCTCCTCGAGGGGGAGCGAGTAGTCGCCGCCGGCGTAGATCCAGGGCGCGGCGGGGTCCGAGAAGGTCTCGGCGGAGATGGTCATCTTGAGCTGCGCCATGCTCCGCTCGAGGCCGCCCTCGGCGATCAGGCGCGCCTTGACCATGTCGACGTAGTTGGTGGTCGCGCGGCGCTCGAGGTTCATCAGCTTGACGAAGGTCACGGCCATGATCGAGAGCAGGGCCAGAATGCCCAGCGCGACGATGAGCATGGAGCCCCGCTCATCGTTCCTCAGCCGCTCGTCACGCGGCCCCGCGGGCGGCGTCTCTGGCTGGTGGTTCATCTCTCGGCTCCTCTGGTGGGTATCAGGGGTCGACAATCTACACGCTGCGATCGCAGCGTCGATCACTTGGAAACAAAGGTTCTCTCTCGGTCGCTGAGCGCTTGGCAGCAGCAACCAAAGGAACGACGCCGGTCCCGAAGGACCGGCGTCGTCATTCTCCAGCCTGCTGTCGATGCTCTGACGAATCAGGGCACGTCGAAGTAGGAGCCGCCGCTGTCGGCCGCCACCGCCTGGCAGAAGGCCCGGTAGGACCCGCTGGCGGCGATCCCGAACACGTTGATCGTGGCGCCCTGCGAGTTCGCCGAGGCGATCATGCTGCGGTGTCCGCTGCTGCCGTTGGCGCCGCAGTTGGGGGCGCCGTCCGTGAGGAGCACGACCGCCATGTTGCTGCGCTCACCGAGGGCGAGGGCCGTCGCGGGGCCGGTGCCGGTCGCGCCGGTCGGGCGGAGGCCCATGACCCAGCCGATCGCCGACTGCTTGTTGCCCGAGGTGGCCTCGACCATCTGGCGCTGCCACTGACGGGTGCCGCAGTCGTAGGCAATGATGTTGAACTTGAAGTTGTCGCCCAGGCCCGAGACCGAGCGACCCAGCTCGGCCTTGGCGCGGTCGATGCGGACGCCGCGGCGAGTCTGGCCGTCCATGGTGGTGTAGGACTGGCTGTCCCAGCCCATGCTGCAGCTGATGTCGAGGACGTAGTAGATCGTGTCGTTCTCGGAGTCGATCTCCTCACCGTAGATGGTGGGAGGCGGGGTGTCCCGCGGATCGTCGTCGTCCTCGGGCTCCTCGGGAACGACCGGGGTCGGGACCTGCGGGGCCGAAGGCGGGCCGAGGGGCAGGTCGAGGGTCGAGCCAGGCGTGGTGCCGGTGCCCGGGGTGGTGCCGGGGCCGGTGCCGGTGCCGGCGCCGGGGTTCATGCCGCCGCCAGTGCTCTGGGCGAAGGCCATGCCCGAGGCAATGAAGACCGCCGCGGTGGTCGTGAGGAGCGTCTGAAGAAGCTTCATGTGTTTCTCCCGAGGTGATTGGTTGGTTGGTGCTTGAGGGTTAGTTCGTTCGAAGGGCTATTCGACCCATTCACTTCTAGGGACGCGAGCCCGCTTTTCTGCCTTGCGGTCCCAATTCTGGGCATGCGTAAGTCCTGCAGCCCCATAGCCAACAAGGTTGAGAATTTTTTGAGCCCTCAACCAGAGTGGGCGATTGGACCGTTCCTGGAACGCTTCGGCGCGAGATTGCGTAACTCACTTCGCAACAACGCCTTCCACGCCCTGGGCGAGCACGTAGGCGTGCAGCGCGTGGGCAGAATCCCCCGCTAGGTCGCGATAGAGCTGGGGTGCTGCCTGGGCCAGCCGGGGCAGCTCGGCGTAGATCCCGCTCGAGACCAGCTCCTTGACCGTCTCGGCCAGCTCGCGAAAGCCCGCGTTGAGCTCCTCGACGACCTCGGGCGTGGGCTCCAGGACTCCGGCCCTGATCGCGCGCAGGTAGGTCTCGAGGGCGTGGCCCTGCAGCTTGAGCCGCTGGGCGAAGATCACGCGTCGGTGGCGCTCGAGGTCGGGCGGCGAGCGGCGCTGGACCGAGGCCCAGGCGTCCTTCCAGTAGCCCGTCTCGAGCTTCAGGCGCAGGAGCAGGAGCTCGTACTGGCGCTGCAGGGCCGCGGGCAGCTCCTGGCCGTGGATCCGCTGGGTCGCCTGGAAGAGGTGCAGACCGCCGCAGTAGTAGCGGTGGATCGCGCCCGGGACGCGCCGCTGGCCCTGCTGCTCGGTCGCCTTGCGGTAGCGCTTGCCGGGCTCGCGCGCATAGTCCTCGAAGTAGGCCTGGTTCTTGACCAGCACCTCGAGCACCTCCTGCCGCAGCGCGGGCTCGGCCGATTCGCCCAGGATCTCGAGCTGCCAGGCGCGGTTCTTGAAGGGCGGGTCCTCGCCGCGGACCCCCGCCAGCGCTGCGTCGCGGCCGGCCTCCAGCAGCTGGGCGAAGGAGAAGGTCCGCCCGCCCGCCGTGAAGCTGCGGTTGGGCTCGACCCCGACCTCGACCAGCACCTTGAGCAGGAGGCCTGGGTGGCTGTCGATCGGGGTCGCCCCGCGGTTGCTCGGGAAGAGGAGGGTCTTGGGCAGGACGTTGTCGACCACCAGCGCGTCGACGGCCGAGCGCCCGTCGGGGAGCTTCAGCCCCTTGCCACGGACCAGGACCCCGTGCGCCAGCGCCCAGGGCTGGCTGGGGTCGAGGCAGTGCGCGTCCACGACCTGCCCGAGCGCCTCCCGCGCGCTGGCGGGGGCGGCGGGTGGGCTGGGCCCCTCCCTGTCGGCCGGATCAGGCGTCGCGGGAGGCGAGGGCTTGTCCGCAGGACAACCCGTGAGAAAGGGAACCAATGCGAAGAGGGCGGGCCAAGCCCGCCCTCGCGTCCTTCTGGGGGGGGCGGTGCCCCCCCCCAGCTTGGGCCCGGACTCGACTCGGTGATCGTGTGCTGCGGGGCTCTGCCGGCGAAAGAGGCCCAGAACACTCGCACCCACCCAATCACCCAACGTCGAATCCTCTGAGGAACGACTCGAGACCGCCTTCTGGCGGCCGCCTCGGATCAACCGCCCAGCCACTTGCGGACGATCTTCACGAAGCGCTCGTTCTCCTCGATGAAGGGCATGTCGCCGCTGCGCTTGAACATGAAGAGCTTGCCGTACTTCCCGTAGAACTTGCTGATCTGCTGCGCGTCCTCGGGCGAGGCCTCGATCGAGCCGCGCCCGATCATGACCAGGGTCGGCACGGGGCGCTTGCCCAGCTTGAAGAGCGAGAACTCGGGAATGAAGCAGCCGCCCATGGGGCGAGCGTAGGCCGCGACCTTGGCCGCGCGCTGCTCGTCGACCTTCTTGACCACGCCCTCGAGGGGCCCGTAGAGGCGGCCGATCTCGAGGTTGCGGTGGTCGCCGAACTTGACCGTGAAGCTCTTGCGATCGAGCGCCCAGCGCTCGTCCTCGCCCTGGGCCTGGTAGCCGTACTTCTGGCCGTCGAACTGACGCGACTTGCCGTAGTGCTCCATCTCGAGGTCGGCGCGCTTCTGGCCGGTGCGCACGATCCGCTCGATGCCCTCGCCGGCGGCCTTGTTGCCCGAGTGGGCGCCGATCAGGATCATCCGGCGCACGGCCTTGGGGTGCTTCTCCGCGAACTTCATCGCGATCCAGCAGCTGATTCCGTGGGCCAGGATCGCGAACTTGCCCTTGATCTTGCCCTCCTTGACGAGCTGCTTCTGCAGCTCCTCGAAGGCGTCGCCGATCCGCTCGAGCGGGTAATAGGGCTGGGGCAGGTTGGCGGGCTTCTGCAGGGGCGGGTCGACGAAGTCGTTCACGCCCGGCAGGCGCATGTAGAGGATCTGGTTGGTGTCCTCGAGGTTACGCAGGTAGGTCTCGAGGTAGTCCTGCTCCATGCCGTAGTCCGGCAGGACCAGCAGGGGCAGGCCCTTGCCGCGCGAGCGCATGGTCAGGTTGGTGCCGCGCACGCGGGTCTTGATCACGTCGCCCGACTTGCTCTCCTCGGCCTCCTTGGGGGGCGGGCCGATCTCGAAGCTGTCCTGGTTGACCGTCCACCAGTCGCGCCAGGCCTGCACGTTGGGCATGTCCTTCTGGTGGGTGATCTTCTCGAGCGACTCGAGGATATGGACCCACACGGTGAACTTGTCCTCGTTCTCCCAGGCCTCGATCAGCTTGGGGACGGCGCGCTTGTCGGGCACGCCGCGCAGGGCGATCGCGGCGGCGCGGCGCACGATCTCCTTCTTGGACTCGAGGCACTCGAGCATCCAGGGGACGCGCTCGGTGTTGCCGGACTTGCCGAAGGCCATGCAGTAGGCCTCGGCCAGGAGCGGGTCCTTGTTGCCCTTGACCTTCTCGAGCTTCTTGATCACGTCCGCGTCGCTGCACTGCGCGAGGACGTCGATCGCGCCCTGACGCATGTACCAGTCGAACATCGGCTGCTCGAGGACGGCGTTGAGGACCTTCATCGACTTCTTGTTGGTCGGGTCCAGCTCGCCGAGCAGCGCCTTGCGCTCCCAGGAATTCTGCGTCGCGTTGAACTTGCGCAGGAAGTCCTTGAACTCGTCGGCCCGGGCCGGGGCGGTCAGCAGCAGCGCCGCCAGGGCCGCAAAGAGGGTCTTGGTCGTGATCGTCTTCATGGGCGCTCCATGGATGAAGGCGGGATCCTAAGGGAGCCATCGCGCTGCGGCCACCCAAGTTCACTGGCCACAGGGGTCAGAGCCCGACTCGTGATACTTCTATGACAGTCCGTGGCTCCCCAGCGCTGCTGACCGAACGACGCGCGCCGGAGAGCCGGATTCACTCTCCCTTGGCACGGTGCAAGGCCCGCGCGAGTTCCCTCAGGCGCTCGGGCGCCGCGTGGGCCAGGGCGGCCAGGGCCTCGGCGTCGGCCCGATCGCTGACGGGGCCTCGGCGCAGCTCCGCCACGAAGTCGAGCACCAGGCGGCGCGCCGCGCGGAAGTGCGGCGCGTGGCGCGGGCCGTCCAGAGAGAGCACGGCCAGGCCGAGCACGTCGGCCATTTGCCCCAGGGGCTCGCCGTGGACGATCGCCGAGAGGCTGCCCAGCTCGTAGAGCCGCTGGCGCGCGTCCTGGTCGAGGGTCTGCTGGCCCTGGCGCGCGCGGAGGGTCGAGAGGGCGTGCAGCTCGGCCACGGCGCGCAGCTCGGCCCGCTCGGCGTAGTCGCT
Source organism: uncultured bacterium (assembly GCA_937911525.1). Lineage (GTDB taxonomy): Bacteria > Planctomycetota > J058 > J058 > J058 > NORP233. The sequence goes on along the minus strand of CALDQK010000182.1, from coordinate 1,884 downwards.
CGCGAAGCGCTCCAGCTGCTCGCTCCGGCTCCGGCTCGCGATCCGCGACCACAAGCCCTCGAGGCTGCGCCAGCGCAGGGTGGCCTTGGCCAGCGAGAGCAGCTGCGGCAGGTCCTGGGCCCGCTGGGCGAAGGCCTTGGGCGTGGCCTGGCGCGCCGTCGCGCGCAGGGGCTCGACCTGCGGCAGGAAGAGCCGCTCGCCGACCTCGCGGGCCGCGCCGAGGTCGAGGTGGATCAGCCCGTCCTCGCGGTAGGTGGCGACCTCGTAGGCCGCCACCTGGCCGAGCTTCTCGGCGCGCCAGCGCGCGTAGTCGGCGACCAGGGTCTCGTCGAAGCTGGTGACCCGATAGCGGAAGGGCTGCCCGAAGAGCCGCATCTCCCGCTCGACCTCGCGCTCGCGCAGGCGCACTACCTGGACCGAGTCCGCCGTCGGCCCGCCCAGGCGCGCGATCAGCCCGTAGCGGCTCCCGCGCTCGATCCCCTGGCGGACCGCCGCCACGAGGTCCGCCGGTCGCTTGAGCCGCCCCCGCTCGGCGCCTGCGTCCACGAGCGCCTGCTCGAGCTCGATCCGCGCCAGCTCCTGCCGCTCCCGCAGCGCGTCGGGGTCGGCGCCCTGGGGCTGCTCACGCCCGAGCACCAGCGCGTAGCCCGAGTAGACGTAGCCGCGGAAGGCGCGCAGCAGCTCGCGCCCGACCACCACGCTCCGCTCTCCCTGGGCCTCGGGGCGCTTGGGCTCCTTGGGCGGAGGAGCCTCGCAGCCAGCGGCGAAGCAGAGCGAGCACAGGAGCAGGAGCGAACGTGAGCGCATGGGCGAGGAGTATAGAGCGGTTCGTTGCGTTGCAGCCCGAACGGTGTGCCGAGCACGACGTGCACGCTTGCGGCTCGCTCCCGGGAGCCTCCACCGAAGTCATTGAGCTTGAGCGTGGCCGCGGGTTTGCCCTAGGTCCCCGTGCACGACGACTCTTTTCTAGTACCCCCTCTTACTCTCCAAGACGCAAGTCTTCCTGCGACCCCGCCTCGTTGGCGGGGTCGCGGTGTTATAGGAGCGCTCATGCAGACCCTCGCTCGCCTTGACACGGCCCCCAGAGACGTCTACAGCAGGGGGAGCGAGAGTCGCTTGAGTGAGCCCGAGCCCCACCTGCAGTTGAACCTCCCCCGCGAGACGGCCTACCTGGGCCTGATCCGCAAGGCCGTCGGCGTCACCGCCCGCGAACTGGGCTTCGGGAGCGAGGACGTCGACCTGATCGAGCTCGCCGTGGACGAGGCCTGCAGCAACGCGATCCTCTACGCGACCGAGGCCAGCCCAAAGCGGATCCACGTCGAGGTCCACGTGACCGAAGAGCGCTTCACGATCACCCTGATCGACGGCAACCCGCGCTATCCCTTCGACGAGCGCGAGATCGACCTCGAGAACCAGGTCGCCTCCGACGAGCGGGGCGGGCTCGGGATCTACATCATCAAGCGCTTCATGGACGAGGTCCGCTACGACTGCCACCCCGAGCAAGGGAGCGTCGTGACCATGACCAAGCTGCGGACCGTCTTGGCCTAGGGCTGTTCCAGGAACTCTCAATCGTGCCCGTGCCCGTGCCCGGAAAGCCTCGCATGGGAGGAGCATTCGCAGTCAGCGACAGCTCCTCGGCTCGTTCCGACTCGGGCATGAGAGGCTGGCGCGAAACCTCGGGAGCGACAGCTCCGAAACGCGAAGGAGCTGTCGCAAGGGCGACAGCTCCCTCCAGTGCGAGTTTGAACTGAGAAAACTCGAAAACTCGAAGCAGTAGCTCCGCTGGGTACTCACCGCGCTTTCTAGTTTTCCAGTTTTCTCAGTTCAATCTCCGAAACGCGAAGGAGCTGCCGCTGACAGCGACAGCTCCTTCCTGTCTTCTTG
>CALDQK010000181.1 GCA_937911525.1 uncultured bacterium | reverse complement strand
TGGAAAACTCGAAGAAGGCAGCTCCGCCGAGCAGCCACCGCGCTTTCCAGTTTTCTAGTTTTCCCCGTTCCATTACAGGAACGCCAAGGAGCTCTCGCGGGTTGCGACAGCTCCTTCTGTTCTTCCTTTCGGACACAGGCACCGGCACGAGAGGCTGTCGCTGACTCAGAACCAGCGCTTGCCGCTTGGCTCGCGGAAGCGCGCCGGGATCGCGACGCCGTGGCGCTCGAGCAGGCGGCGCAGGTCGCCCTTCTGGTAGAGGTCGACGTAGGCGCCCTGGATCTCGGTCCCGCCGGCGGCCATCCAGAGGTGCTTGCGCATGGTGCGCTTCGCCTGCTCCTTGCTCACGCCGAGGAACTCGATCTGGTAGAGCGCGCCGATCACGCCGGTGCGGTCCGCGCCGCCGCGGCAGTGGAGCAGGACGGGGTGGCGCCGCTCGTCGAGCAGCACGCGGAACACCGCGACCAGCTCCTCGGGGCTGGGCGCGCGCGAGGCGCTCATGCCGACCCACTCGTGGGCCAGGCCCTGCTGCGAAATGAACTCCTCCAGCACGACGCGCTGCTCCTCGCCGCCGGGGGGCTGGTAGCGATAGCGCTCGTCCTGGCGTCCGTTGAGCGAGAGCACGGTCCTGCCGCCGCGCTGCTTGAACGCCAGCAGGTCCTTGGGCCCCGGCTGGCGGCTGCGCTCGATTCGGCCCTCGTCCACCACGCCGCGGTTGTTCTCGACCAGGAAGTTGGCCGCGTCCTTGCGCTTCAGCGCGCGGGCGAAGGTCTCGAGCTTGCTCTCTTTCCTACCCATGGGCACCCGCAGCCAGAGCGCGCCCTTGCGCAGCTCCCAGCGGACCTCGTCGTCGCTGTCCTTGCGCACCAGCTTCCAGGTCGCGCGGGGCCGCTCGACCTCGAGGACCAGCGCCTTGCGGTCCAGGCGGACCCGGCCGCGGCGCTCCTCCTGCGCGCCGTCTGCGTAGCGGCGAGCGGCGGTGAAGCGCGCGTCGGGGGTGATCTTCAGCGCGCCCGTGAAGCTGCGCTCGCCCTCCTTCCCGCTGGTGGCGTGCTCGCCCAGGATCGCGAGCTCCTGGGCGTCGGCGGGTGCAGTGAGCAGGGCGCAGGAGAGGAGGACCAGGGCGAGGGCGGGCTGCTGCATGCCGGACAGGCTACCGCGCCAGCCCGGCCCGGAGCGAGGCCGCGGCCGCCGCCAGGGCCTCGTGAGAGGCGCGCGAGGCGGCGCTCACGTGGGGGAAGCCGTGGATCAGGCCCTCGTGGAGCACCTCCTCGGTCTTGACCCCGGCCTCGGCCAGCCGGCGCGCGTAGGCGAGGCCCTCGTCGCGGAGGGGGTCGAAGCCGGCCACGATCACGGCCGCGGGAGCCAAACCGCTCAGGTCCTCGGCCAGGAGGGGCGAGGCGTCCGGCTCGCCCATTCGGCTCGGGTCGGGGTGGTAGTGCCCCTTGAACCAGCGCACGTCGGCGGCGGTCAGCAAGAAGCCCTCCGCGAAGAGCTCGAAGGAGGGTCGCTCCTGGGTGGCGTCGACGCCCGGGTAGAGCAGGAGCTGATAGCAAGGACCCGCGAGCCCCGCGTCGCGCGCGCGGCGGGCGACCACGGTCGCGAGGTTCCCGCCCGCGCTGTCGCCGCCGATCGCGACCCGGGCGGGGTCGATCCCGACCTCGGCGGCGTGCTCGAGCAGCCAGCGCAAGGCGGCCTCGGCGTCGTCGACGGCGGCGGGGTAGGGGTGCTCGGGGGCGAGGCGGTAGTCGAGCGCCAGCACCCGGCAGCCGGCCTCGACGGCGAAGTAGCGGCACACGTTGTCGTGGGTGTCGAGGTCGCCGATCGTCCAGCCCCCGCCGTGGAGGAAGAGCAGGCCCGGCGCGGGCTCGCTCACGCCTCGCGGGGTGTAGAGCCGCGCGCGCAGGTCTCCGGCGGGACCCGGCAGGGTCCGGTCCGAGCTGACGCACCCGCGGACGCGCGGGTCGAGGAAGGTCGCGCTGCGGCGGAAGCGCGCCCGGGCCTCCTCGACCGTCGGCGCGCTGACCGTGGGCGCGCCGCCCAGCTCGCCGAGGCGGATCAGCCACTGGGTGTCGGGGTCGAGGCGCTGGCCGTCGATCTCGACCGGGCGCAGGCGAGGGCGGAGGGCGGCCGCGACGCGGCTGAGGGTCCGGCTGTAGATCATGGGACGCTCCGGAAAGGTTCGAGCCCGTGAACTGAGTGCTTCAGCTCACGGGCTCGAGACATGGAGGCGCCGGGAGTCGAACCCGGGTCCCAAAGCTCTTCCAAAACGGCGTCTACGTGCGTAGTCACGCGGGAAGTTCTCGCCCTCGAGCCCCGCGGACGCGGCTCTAGAGAGCAAAGCTTCACGAAGTTCTCGCTCCGCCCCCCAGAAGCCTGGGTTTGGAGCCAGCCCATCTTATGGCTCCCGTCCTCGTCCCATGGGCGGGGTCTCAGCGGGAGGCTGTTAGCTCTTAACTAAGCAGCGAGTGCGTACTGCGGAGTGGCAAATACGTGTGTCCTAGGGGTTTTACGAGGCCACCTAGGAACCTCGGCACGCAACCGGATCTTCCGAAAACTCGGTCGAAGCCGTGTCGCCCCCATTGTCAAAGAGCGACGGGATCGCTCCCGCCACGCCCAAGTATACGACCGCCGCGGCGGGCGGGTGTCCGGGATTCTCGGGAAGAAGTTGGGGCGCAGTCCCTGGCGCGGATCCCTAGTCTCGACGCTCCATGGCGCGCTGGTCCTGCTTCTTGCGCAGGGCCTGGCGCTTGTCGGCCTTCTTGCGCCCCTTGCAGACCCCGATCTTGATCTTGGCCCGCCCCTGCTTGAAGTAGATCTCGAGGGGCACCAGGGTCAGGTTCTTGCGCTCACAGCGGGCCTTGAGCTGCAGGATCTCCTTCTTGTGCATCAGGAGCTTGCGCGGCCGCGTGGGCTTGTGATTGGTCCAGGTCCCGTGCTCGTAGGGGCTAATGTGGAGGTCCAGCAGCCACATCTCGCCCTCGCGGACCCGCGCGAAGCTGTCAGCGAAGCTGACCTGCGCGGCGCGCAAGGACTTGACCTCGGTCCCCTTGAGCTCGATCCCGGCCTCGATCTGCTCGAGGACCTCGAAGTCGTGGAACGCCTTCCGGTTGCGCGCGATCTGCTTGACCCCGGGGGCTGCGCCCTTTTGCTTCTTCTTGGCCATCGCCTGGGATTCTAAGCGAGTCGCGCCCCCAGACGAGCGTCATGCTTGACGGGGGGAGGTCGGCCCCTATACTTCCGGTTCGCTACGCTCAGGTGGCGGAATTGGCAGACGCGCTAGGTTCAGGTCCTAGTTCCCGCTAAGGGAGTGAAGGTTCGAATCCTTTCCTGAGCAACGAAACGAAGAGCCCCGGCTTCCCTTTGGTGAGCCGGGGCTTTCTTCATTTTCCCGGGTGGGGTCCCATGGAGGGCACGAGGTATCCAATGAAGCGATCGACCTTCGTCCTGTGGATCGCGCTGCTGCTCGCGGCGCCCTGCCTGAGCGGGTGCGCCTCGGGGCCGACTCCCGAAGAGGAAGAGGCTGCCCGCAAGCAGCAGGAGCACGAGGCCGGCGAGAGGCGTCGGGCCGCGATCGAGCGCGAGCGCGAGAAGCGCGCCGCGCGCAGCGACGGCGCGGAGCCCGTCCCGCTCAGCCCCGAGGAGAAGCCAGCCCCGCTGAGCGAGCGGCAGCGGCTGATCCTGCGCGCGGCCAAGGCGGTGCTCGTCTCGGTCGAGGCCCTCCAGGCCTGGCGCTACGTGGTCCATGACCTCGAGAACGGACCGGTCCCGGCCTACGACAGCTACACCGAGCGCCAGAAGCGAATCCCGCAGGCGATCCTCAAGCGCCAGACCATGCGCAACTGGGTCAACGACTCGATGAAGACGCTCCAGAAGGTGCTGGGGGGCGCGACCGAGGTCGAGATCGTGCTCAACCAGCCCGGCGCCTTCCCCAACGACCTCGACTGGGTGACTGGGCGAGACCTCCCCGACGGACGCTACGTCATGGGCAAGCCCCTCGAGAAGGACCTCCTGGCCGACGACCTCAGCTACGAGGCCCGCGACATGGCGGTCGAGGCCCAGAAGAAGGCGCTCGCCGAGTAGAGCCCTCGGCGGCGACCCGCGCGTCGTAGGCTGGGCTCGTGCAAGTCGGCCCCTACGAAGTCCTGAGCGAGCTCGGACGCGGCGGAATGGGCGTGGTCTATCGGGCCCGCGACCCGAGGCTCGACCGCGAGGTCGCGCTCAAGCTCCTGCTCCCCCTGGCCGACCCCGAGGAGCGGCTGCGCTTCCAGCGCGAGGCGGAGGCGGCGGGCGCCCTCCGGCACCCAGCCCTGCTCAAGGTCCACGAGGCGGGCTTCGAGCGCGGGCGCCCCTACCTGGTGACCGCGCTGGCGCAGGGCTCGCTGGCCGACGAGCTGCGCCGCGGGCCCCTCGCGCCGCGCCGGGCGGCCGAGCTCGTGGCGCAGCTCGCGCACGGGCTGGAGCTGGCCCACGCGCAGGGGATCCTGCACCGCGACATCAAGCCGGCCAACGTCCTGCTCGACGAAGAAGGCCGCCCCCTGCTCGCCGACTTTGGCCTGGCCCGCCGGCTCCAGGACGAGACCCTGACCGCGACCGGGGGCGTGCTGGGCACCCCCGCCTACATGGCCCCCGAGCAGGCCCGGGGCGAGCGGACCGACGCCCGCAGCGACGTCTACGGGCTGGGCGCGCTGCTCTACGCCTGCCTGACGGGGTCACCCCCCTTCCAGCGCGCCTCGGCCTTGCTGACCCTGAACGCGGTGGTCCAAGAGCCGCTCGTCCCGCCGCGCGAGCTCGCGCCCGCGGTGCCCAGCGAGCTCTCGCGGCTCTGCGAGCGCTTCCTCGCCAAGGCGCCCGCCGACCGCCCCGCCAACGCCGAGGCGCTCGCGCGCGAGCTGGAAGCGTGGCTGGGTGGCGCGCAGGCCAAGCGCGCCCCCGGGCCGCTCGCGCTGACCGGCGCGGGGATCGCGGCCCTGCTGTTGATCCTGGCGGCCCTCGGCCTGAGGCCAGCGGCCTCGCCGGCGCCCACGCCCCCGCCCCCGCCCCCGGCGGCGTCCACCTCCGACTCCCCTCGGCCGGTCGCTAGCGCGCGCAGGACTCCGAAAGCGCCCGCGGTAGACCGCCCCCTGGCGGAGGCCCTGGAGGCGGCGCAGCGCGTGCTCGAATGGGACGAGCGGAACGAAGCGGTCAACCGCTTGCGTGAACCGAAGGAGCTGAGCGAAGCGATCAAGGCCTTGAGCGAGCGCCTCTCGCTTGCCCCCGCGGACGCCGCCGACCGGGCCGCCGCCCAGCGAACGCTGGCAGATCTGCTCACTCGCCGCTCTGCGCGGCCTCGGGGCCTCAAGCGCATCTACGAAGAAGAGGCCAGCGACCTCGAGCGCGCCCTCGAGCTGGACCCCGGACCCGAGCGGCAGGCACATTACGTCCGCGCCCTGGTGAGGCTCGCCAAGCGCTCCGAGGAGCAGGGGCGCGGATACGAAGAGCTCGCCCAGTGGAAGAATCTCTGCGAGCTGGCTCCGCAGCGCCCAGAAGGCTGGCTGTGGCAGGGCAGGGGCCTCC
>CALDQK010000180.1 GCA_937911525.1 uncultured bacterium | reverse complement strand
CGCAAGCGGCTTCGCGGGCCCAAGATGGGGGTCTGGGGGGCGCAGCCCCCCAGGAGAGCATGGGACCAGGTTCGTCTCATGGGCGGATCTCGGGGCGATCGAGAGACGTATGCGGCCGATTTCTGGCTCGCACGAGACGATGGGTGCCCTAAGTCCTTTTTGGACGGAAAGTCGGGGTTGGGCACCTGAAATGCGCAGTCTCCTCACGGAAAGAGGAAGACGCCATGATTGTTCGGGCCTTCGCGATCGCTACTCTCCTGACCCTCGGCGCCTCGGTGGCCTTCGCCCAGCCGAGCAGCGAAGACGAGGAGCGGGGTAGCGCAGGCGCGACCCGACACCTCCTGGCCGCCATGGGCCTCGCTCCGCCGCCCAAGCCCGTGACCGTCCTCAGCCGCGGGGACAAGGGCGACGACGTCGTCGAGCTGCAGCAGGCCATGCGCCGCCACGGGATTCCGCTCCGCCCCGACGGACACTTCGGCGCCGGCACCGAGAGCGCCCTGCGCAGCTTCCAGCGCAAGCAGGGCCTCGAGCAGACGGGCCAGGCCGACGCCGCGACCTGGGCTGCCCTCAACGGCCTGGTCCCGGGCGATCGCGGCGGCCCCGTCGCTGACCTCCAGCGCCTGATCAACCACCAGCGCCGCTCGCTCGGCCAAGAAGAGCTCAAGGTCGACGCCAACTACGGCCCCGGCACCAAGACCGCCGTCGAGGAGCTGCAGCGCTCGCTCAACCGCGAGGTGACCGGACGCGCCGACGAGGGCCTGATCGAGGCCCTGCAGAAGGCTCAGGAGCGCGACACCCGCCCCGTCCTGCGCCCCGGCGATCAGGGCAAGCACGTCGAGCGGCTCCAGGAGCGCCTGAACGCCCACCGCGAGGCGGCTGGCCTGGCCAAGATCCATGAGACCGGCCACTTCAACGAGCGGACCGCGACCGCGCTCGAGACCTTCCAGCGTGGCTACCAGATCGACGAGAGCGGCGAGAGCGACAACGCCACCTGGGCTGAGCTCGAGAAGCAGCCCCCCACCAACGTCCGCGCTCGCCCCATGCGTGAGGGTGACAACAACGACGAGGTCGCCCTCTTCCAGGACCGCCTCAACAGCTACCGCCGCTTCCGCGGCAAGAGCCCGCTCACGATCGACGGTGACTTCGGCCCCGGGACCCGCCGCGCGGTCGAGGAGTTCCAGCGCGAGAACGACTTGCCGGTCACCGGCCGGGTCGACGTCGACACCGTGGCGGCCCTCGAGGAGGCGACCAAGACCACCTTCGACGGCACCTACCCGATCCGCGCCCAGTATCCGGCCTTCTCCAACGAGGCCAAGCAGCTCTTCGCCGCCGCGGCCCGCCTGATCGGTGTTCCCGAGAGCTGGGCCTACTCCAACGGCCTGCACCAGATCCTGTTCAAGGAGTCCAAGGGCTGGGTCGGGATCCCCAACTACTCCTACGGCCGCCGCAAGACCGACCACAGCGCCTGGGCCTCGGTCCACGAGGAGCTCCGTCGCGGCCGGATCCGCGCTCGCTCCTCGGCCACCGGCCTGGGCCAGCTCCTGCTGAGCAACGTGGACAAGTATTACCCCCAGGGCCGCGCCGGGATCGGCGACCCCCTCAACGAGGCCGCCGGCATGCTGGCCTACATTCGCGACCGCTATCGGACGCCCGCCCGCGCCTGGGCCCTCTACGGCAAGCGCCACGAAGGCTATTGAGCCAAAGGGGTTAACGCTCCTGGATACGACCTTGACGCAACGCGTTAAGCTTGTGAGCCATGACCCCCGTGTTCTTCCCTGGCCTGCCGGCCGTCTGCGACGCGATCGTCGCCCACTCCGACCCCGCTGAGCTCGCGGCCGCGATCGTCGAGCCCTTCCGGGAGCTGATCGGAGGCGGCGAGCCAGGCCTGGTCGTGCTCGACGAGCAGGGACCGCGGCTGCTCGGCCGGCCCAGCCCAGCGCTCGAAGAGCTGGCCCGGCGCGACGAGGTGCGCGCCGCCTGCCAGGGAGCCGAGGCGACGACCCAGCTCGCGGGCGCGCTGGTGCTGCCCCTGCGCTCGCCGCGCAAGCGCCTCGGCGCGCTCCTGATCGCGGACGTCGCCCACCCACCGGTCGAGCTGCTGGAGGAGGTGGCGGCGCTGCTGGCGCTGGCGCTAGAAGCGGTCACCAACCAACGCCGCGCGCTGGACGCGCAGGCCGAGCTGGCGCTCGAGCGCGATCGGCTGGCGCTCTTGTTGGAGGTCGGCGCCGCCGTGACGCGCCACCTCGAGCTGGGACCCCTGCTCGAGTCGATCCAGGCCTCCCTCGCTCCGCGCATGGAGTGCGAGTGGGTGAGCGTGACCCTGCCCGCGTCCGCCGACGAGGGGCTGATCGTCCACGCGCTGCGCTTCGCCGGCCAGGGGCTGGTCCGCGAGGGCGAGCGGATCCCCTGGGAGGACGCGCACAACTGGGACGCGGTCGCGCAGGGCGAGGCGATCCTGATTACGGACGCCGACGACGAGCGCCTGCAGGGGGACTTCTACGAGCGACTCCGCGCCGAGGGGCTCTGCAACGGCGTGATCGTGCCCCTCCTCGCGCAGGGCGAGGTGATCGGCAGCCTGGACGTGGCCACCCGCCGCTGCGACGCCTACAGCGAGTGCGACGTGCACCTCCTGCGCGCGGTCGCCCAGCAGGTCGCCGTGGCGGTCAAGAACGCGCTCGCCTACGAGGAGATCCAGCGCCTGCGCGATCGGCTGGCCGAGGAGAAGCGCGCGCTCGAGGCGGACCTCGGCCGCGGGCGCGGCAGCCAGGCGATCCTCGGCCAGAGCTCGGCCCTGGAGGCCGCTCGCGCGGCGGCGCGCCAGGTCGCGCCCACCGACGCCAGCGTCCTGATCACGGGCGAGACCGGCACCGGCAAGGAGCTCTTCGCGCGCGCGATCCACGAGCAGAGCCGCCGCCGGGACCAGCCCTTCGTGGTCGTCAACTGCGCCGCGATCCCCAGCGGGCTGCTCGAGAGCGAGCTCTTCGGTCACGAGCGCGGCGCCTTCACCGGCGCCAACGCGCGCCGGATCGGCCGCTTCGAGCTGGCCCACGGCGGGACGCTCTTCCTGGACGAGGTCGGCGAGATCCCGCTCGAGCTGCAGCCCAAGCTGCTGCGCGTGCTGCAGGACCTCCGTTTCGAGCGGATCGGCGGCAGCCAGACTCAGAGCGTCGACGTGCGCGTGATCGCCGCGACCAACCGCGACCTCGAGGCCATGGTCGGCGAGGGCCGCTTCCGCGGGGACCTCTTCTACCGGCTGAACGTGTTCCCGCTCGAGCTGCCGCCCCTGCGCGAGCGACGCGAGGACGTGGCCCTCCTGGCCCGCCACTTCATGGGCCAGGCCTCGCGCCGGCTCGGCCGCAGCGTGACGCGCCTCCCCGCGGCGACCCTCGCGGCGCTCGAGGCGCACCCCTGGCCGGGCAACGTGCGTGAGCTGGCCAACGCGGTCGAGCGCGCCGTGATCCTGTCCCCCGAGCGCGAGCTGGCGACCCCGCCGGGTCTGGCGACGAGCGCCGCCCCGGAGGTCGCG
>CALDQK010000179.1 GCA_937911525.1 uncultured bacterium | reverse complement strand
ATCCCGATGTACGCCATGTGCCTAACCATGTTCCAGTCTCCGGTTGTCATGGGGTTCGTCTACCTGGTCAGCCACATCGTGATCGCCCTGATCGTCGTCTGGAGCATGGGAACGCTAGGGCATCGAGGACCACGAACATGAGCTCACCTGCGCTCGTATCCATCGTTGGCGTGAGCCGGAGCGGGACCACGCTCATGCGCAATGTGCTGAACCGCTCGAGCAGTGTCGCGGTCGCGTCGGAAAACTACTTCCTGGGCCACCTCGTGAAGAGCCAGGGCATGCGCCGCATCCTGTGCGATCGCTTCTCCTTGGCGAACGATGATGACCTCCGACTACTCGTCGACTTCATCTACTCGGGGGAGTTCAGGCAAGTCACCTGGCAGAAGAACTGGGGCTACTGGCGGTGGCTCCGCGACAACGTCAGCCGCGAGAACCTCGTTCGCCGACTCACGCGCTCCGACCGGACCGAGCGCGCGCTCTTCCTGGCGCTGGTGGGTGCCTACGCGGAGGCACAGGGAAAGCCCATCCTCGGCGAGAAGACACCTTCCCACTTCCGCTACCTCGACCAGCTGTTCGACTGGTTCCCGGATGCCAAGGTGGTCCACATGGTGAGAGACCCACGCGGCAATTGGTGGTCCGAGTGGCGAAGGCGCGGCCGACAGAAGCCGCATGAGCTGCCGGGCCCGTATCGCCTCGCCAAGCGCACCGACACGAGTCTGAAGGCCCTCATCACTGCGGTAGTCACCTACGCCTGGGGGGAGGCGATGCGTGCTCGGGCTTGGGCTCGGCGCGAGGTTCCGCGCTCCTATCTGGTGGTCCGCTTCGAGGATCTGGTGGCGGCGCAAGGCCGTGAGATCCGCCGGATATGCCGGTTCCTCGACATCCCCTTCGAGCCGCAGATGCTCGACCAAGAGGTCGTCAGTCGTGGCCACAAGCAGGGCATGAAGGGCTTCGACCGGGAGGCAGCGAAGCGGTGGAAAGAGGGAATCGATCCCTGGGTAGACCGCTGGTTCAGCACGGTCTTCCGCCACCCCTTGAACGACCTGGGCTATCTCGGAAACGAGGGAGACAACGCATGAAGTCCTCCATCGTTACCTTCGTCATCGCGGCGGCCATCGCGTCGGTGCTCACGCCTGTGGTCATCCGGCTCGCCCGGCGACTGGGCGCCGTCGACATCGGAGGGGGTCGGCGCGTCCACCAGGGCCAGATCCCCAGGCTCGGTGGCATCGCCGTTGGCGTTGCCTTCTTCGCCGCAGTCGCCGTCCCCGGTCTCCTCGAGAGCGCGATCGGTCGCCGTTTCTTCGGCGAAGTGGATATCCTCATCGCTATCGGCGGCGGGGGCCTCTTGATGCTCGGCACGGGCATGGTCGATGACGTCCGAGGCGTGCGGGCCTGGCAGAAGCTCTTGCTTCAGGTAGGCGCAGCTTCCCTCGCATACGGACTCGGCCTTCGGATCGACGCGATCACGCTGCCCATGATCGGCAAGCTGGAGTTGGGGCTGCTCGCCTACCCCGCGACCGTCTTCTGGGTCGTCGGAATCGTGAACGCCATCAACCTGATCGACGGGCTCGACGGGCTCGCCGGCGGCGTCGCGTTTTTCGTATGCGTCACCAACTTCGCTGTCGCCTACCTCAACCACAGCGTGTTCGTGATGCTCCTTTCCGCGGGCCTCGCAGGAGCCATTCTCGGGTTCCTCTTCTACAACTTCAACCCCGCCAGCATCTTCATGGGCGACACGGGCAGTCTCTTTCTCGGCTATGTCCTCGCCACGACGTCCATGCTCGGTGCGGCGACCAAGAGTTCGACGACCGTGGCCATCGTCGTGCCCCTCGTCGCACTAGGCTTACCGGTCCTCGATACGCTCTTCGCGATTTGGCGACGTTGGCTCGAGCGGCGACCCCTATTCTCGGCGGACCGGGGGCATATCCACCATCGGCTGGTCGACTTGGGTCTGACCCACCGTCGGGCCGTGCTCCTGCTCTACGGGCTGACCATTCTCTTTGCGGTGGGGGCGATCGCCGTCGCGCTGGGCCGCAGCCTCGAGATCGGCATCGCCCTCGTGCTGCTCTGCGTCGCGCTCGTAGGCATCGTGCGCTTCGTCGGCTACTTCGAGTACATCAGCCTCCGCCGTCGCGCGTCGCGTCTCACCCCCTTCACGGAGACCCTTCGTGAAGCTGTCCCCGCGATTCTCCGAGATCCGAACAGGCAACCGGATCACCTCCTCGGCGAGCTTTGTCGTCGCTCCGCGATCGTCGAGTGGGAGGTCAGGCGACAGAAACGCACGCTTCGCCGCCATCGCTGCGAAGGGACGAAGGGGCGGCGCCGTGACTTCGTTGCAGCCGTGTTCACTCTCGGTGATGGAGAGCTCATCATTCGCTACACGGGCAGCACGGTCTCGCCGGAGGATCGAATCCTCTTGCAGCTCGTGGCCGACACCCTCGACCCAGATTGGGTTTCGTCACTATCGGCCAGCGCCGCCCACGCCTCGGGCGAGTTCGCCGCGAGCGCGGCGGACGGGAGCTGAGCGCTGACGCACGCGATCCGAGCGCGGGCCGCCCTATTCGTCCCGCTCGCCCTCGGCCCACTCCTGCTCGCTGGCGCTCCTGCGTGGGCCACGGTTGTCATCGCAGGGCTGGGGTTGATGGCGTTCGCCGTGGTGGCCCAAACGTCGGGCATCACACGACCCGGACCGATCGGCGCGCTGCTCCTCACGGGTTTGGGGCTGACGGCCCTTCAGGCAGTCCCGCTCCCCACCCCACTCGTCGAATGGCTCCAGCCCCACGCCGTGCAGCACACCACGGAAAGCGCCCGGCTGCTCGGAAGTGAGCCGCCCGCCTTCGTGGCGCTCTCGCTCGCGCCCATTGCCAGCTGGACCGCGCTCCTCCGAGGTGTCGCCTGCGCGGCGGTCTACGCCGCAAGCTGCAGCGTAGCGCGTCGACTCGGTCGCCGCGCCGTCCTCGAGCTCACGAGCGCCGCGGTGGGTGTGACGGCGCTGGTCATCGGCGCGCACGCAGCAGCTGGCACCGAGCTCGTCTACGGCGTCTATGACCCCATCTACGTCCAGCCTCGACTGGTGGGACCCGTGCTCAACGGCAACCACCTCTCCGGGCTCATGGTGCTCGGTGCCGTGACTTCGTTTTGGCTCTCCACCACCTCCGAGGGACGCTCGCAGCGGGTCGCCTGGCTCGGGCTGTGCCTGCTGGAGGCGGCCTTCGCGCTCTATACGCTGAGCCGCGGGGGAGCCGCCGCGCTCGGCCTGGCATTCTTCCTCCTCGCCGGCCTGTCGCTGCGGTCGCGGAGTCGTGTTCGCTCTCGGCAGCGGGTCGCGCTGACGTGGACGGTCGCCGTGCTCATCATCGGCGGCGCCGTCATCGTGGACTGGGCTTCGTCGGACCTTCGCACACAGTTCGAATCGGGCCCCTATGAGAAGCACGAGCTCGCCCTCGAGGGCGTGCAGGTTGCCCTCGCCCACCC
>CALDQK010000178.1 GCA_937911525.1 uncultured bacterium | reverse complement strand
CGCAAGTTCATCATCGCCGACACGCCGGGCCACGAGCAGTACACGCGCAACATGGCGACGGGCGCCTCGACGGCGAACCTGGCGCTGATCCTGGTCGACGCGCGCAAGGGCGTCCTGACCCAGACCAAGCGCCACGCCTTCATTAGCTCGCTCCTGGGGATCCGCCACTGCGTGGTGTGCGTCAACAAGATGGACCTGATGGGCTACGAGGAGGAGGTGTTCCGCGCGATCGTGGAGGAGTTCAAGGACTTCGCCACGCGCCTCGCGATCCCCGACCTCGAGTTCGTGCCCGTCAGCGCGCTCAAGGGCGACAACGTGGTCACGCGCTCGCAGGCCATGCCCTGGTACCAGGGTCGCCCGCTGCTGGCGCTGCTGGAGGAGGTCCACACCGCGTCCGACCGCAACCTGATCGACCTCCGCTTCCCGGTCCAATACGTGATCCGGCCCGACCTCGACTTCCGCGGCTACGCCGGGCAGGTCGCCTCGGGGATCGTGCGCCGGGGCGACGAGGTCCTGGTCCTGCCCTCGCGCCAGCGCACGCGGGTCGAGACGATCGTGACCTTCGACGGCGAGCAGGAGGAGGCCTTCCCGCCCCAGTGCGTGACCCTCACGCTCAGCGACGAGGTCGACGTCAGCCGCGGCGACATGCTCGTCCACCCGCGCAACCAGCCCCACGTGACGCGTCACTTCGAGGCCATGCTGGTGTGGATGAGCTCGCAGAAGCTGCGGGTCGGCGGCAGCTACCACCTCAAGCACACCACCCAGAGCCTGCGCGCCAAGGTCGAGGCCCTGCGCTACGTGGTCGACGTGAACACGCTCAGCCGCGACAAGGAGGCCGACGGCCTCGGCCTGAACGGGATCGGGCGCGTGGTGCTCTCGACGACCCGCCCGCTCTACGTGGACGCCTACCTGGACAACCGCGCGACCGGCTCGCTGATCCTGATCGACGCCTTGAGCAACGAGACCGTCGCGGCGGGCATGCTGATCGAGCGCCAGCCGAGCGAGGAGCTGCCGAGCGCCGTTCAGGAGTGGCACGACCCCGAGGACTCGCTGGCCTCCGCGCAGGGGATCCTGACCGTCGGCGGCGACGAGCGAGCGGAGCGGCTCAACCAGCGGCCGGCCACGATCTGGCTCACGGGGCTGCCGGCCTCGGGCAAGCGCGAGGTCGCGCACGCCCTCGACCGGCTGCTGCTCAAGGGCGGCCACCTGGGCTCGGTCCTCGACGGGCGCGCCGTGCGCGGCGGCCTCAGCCACGACCTGGGCTTCAACCCCGGCGACCGGGCCGAGCACCTGCGCCGCGTCTCGGCCGTGGCGCGCACGCTGAACGAGGCCGGCCTGATCGTGATCGCGAGCTTCGTCTCGCCGACCCGGGCCACCCGCAGCCGCGCCCGCGACCTGATCGGCGCCGAGCGCTTCCTCGAGGTCCACGTCGCCTCGCCCCAGGCCTGGTGCGAGGAGCGCGACCCGCACCACACCTACAGCCGCGCCCGCGCCGGCGAGCTCCTGCACGTGCCCGGGGTCAACGCCCCCTACGAGGAGCCGCTGGAGCCGGCGCTCGTGCTGCGCCCCGACCAGGAGGGCTTCTCGGCCTGCGCCAAGCAGCTGCTCGCCCTCTTGCGCGAGCGGGGCTTCCTCGCGGAGCCAGACGCATGAGCCAAGGACCCCTGATCCCGCCCCCCGAGAGCGTCAGCCAGGCCGAGCGCGAGGCGCTCCTCGGCCAGCGCGGCCTGGTGGTGTGGCTGACGGGCCTCTCCGGCTCGGGCAAGTCGACCCTGGCCCGCGCGCTCGAGCGCGCCCTGATCGACCGCGGCCACCCCTGCTTCGTCCTCGACGGCGACGTGGTCCGCGGCGGGATCAACGCCGGCCTCGGCTTCTCGCCCGCGGACCGGACCGAGAACATTCGCCGCGTGGGCGAGGTGGCGCGCCTGCTGGCCGAGTCCGGCCTGATCGCGATCGTGTCCGCGATCTCGCCCTACGCCGCCGACCGCCAGCGCGCCCGCGCGCGGATCGGCGCCGAGCGCTTCTTGCTGATCCACGCGGCGGCCTCGGTCGAGGCCTGCCAGGCGCGCGACCCCAAGGGGCTCTACGCCCGCGCCCAGGCGGGGGAGCTCGAGAACTTCACCGGCGTCTCGGCCCCCTACGAGGTGCCCGCGGACCCGGCCCTGCGCCTGGACACGGGGGCGCGCTCGCTCGAGGAGTGCCTGCCCGAGCTGCTGAGCGTCGTGGAGAGCGCCGCGGCGCTCTGACGCGGAGCGCCGAGGGCTGAACGCTCGCCCTGACGCTTCCGCCAACCGGCCCCTGCCGATTGGACTTAGGGCCCGGGCTCTCGCTTGCTGATGTCCGGTCATGCACCCTCGCCCCCCTCTGGGATCCACCCTGCTCCGCGCGTCCCTCCGAGCTCCCTTGGTCGTGGGGCTCTTCGCGCTGCTCTATGGCTCCGGCGTCACCGGCCTGCTCGAGCCGATTCGCGACGAGGTCCGCCTCGTCGTGCCAGGGGCCCCTGGCTGGGGGCCCCTGCTGGTCTCCGTGCTCCTGCTCTCCGGGGTCCTCAGCCTGCTGGAGCTGACTCCGGTGCGCGGCACCTTCGGCCGCCGCTGGGCGTCCTGGTTCACCCTCAGCGGCGCCCTGACGGCGCTCGCGGTGGGCCTCGCCCACGTGCTGCAAGCCCTCACCGGCCAGGCCGGCTGGGAGGCAGGCGCCGCGACCTGGGCCAGCTACGTCGCCGGCGAGCTCTTGCCCTCCGTGGATATCGCCACCGTGGCGCTGCTCGCCGCGGGGCCCTTCGCCCTCGCTGGCTCCCTGGTTAGCGCGGACCGCGGGCGCTGGCGAGAGGAGCGCGAGGAAGCCGCCTGGGCCTTCGGTGGCCACGCCGTCCTGGTCGCTGGCTGGTTCCTGCTGCGGGCCGACTGGGGAGTCGCGACTCCGCTGATCGCCGCGGCCGCCGCTCTCGGCAGCATGGCCTGCTCGTGCGCCCTGGCCGGCGCCTATCTCGGGGTCGAGTCGCTGCTGGAGCCCGGTCCTCAGCGGCAGAAGCCTCGCTCCCGCTCCAGCCAGCGCCGGACCCCCGCAGGCAACCGGAGCTAGGCGCGCGCCCGCTCTCCCCCGAACTCTCGGTGGCCCGCGGCGCCAGCATGCGCGACCGCCCGACTTGCCGAACAAGCAGAGAGCCCTTCGACCAGGTTGCAGGCCGAAGGGCTCGTCCGTGTCGTAAGGATCGGGCGGACTGGATTCGAACCAGCGGCCTCATGCTCCCAAAGCACGTGCGCTACCAGACTGCGCTACCGCCCGTATGGGCGAAGGATACGCGGGGTGCCGAGGCATTGGAAGTCCTGTGGGGTCCTCGCTCAGGGACCCCGCTGGCGCGCGCCTTGCCCCGCCAAATCCCTTGGGTTCGCTGGGTTTGAGGCGGGGGTTCAGCCCCGCTCCTGGCGGGTCGATAGGTGGAAGTCGCGCGGGGTGGGGACCCTGCCAGACAGGGTGTTGCAGGAGGTGAGCGGTGACGACGTCCCGTCGTGAAGAGTCCAAGCGCTTTGGTTCGCGGGCCTGGGCCCGGGAGCTGATGGCCGAGCGGGGCCAGGCCGCGAGCTCCAGCGGTCGCTTCCAGCGCGCGATCGAGCGGCGCGAGGCGGCCGTGGTCGTCGCGCCCAAGGCCAGCGCCGGCAAGCGGCGGCTGCTGCCCTTCGAGATCCAGCTGATGCAGGCGGGGAAGACCGAGGCGCTGTTCCGCCCCGGGCCCTTCGACGAGCTGCGGGTGTTCCAGCGGCGCGTCGACGCTTCGCGCCACATGAGGGCTAAGCGCCACTCGCTCGAGTTCCTGACCTGGCTCTCGCCTCACGACCAGGGCAGCGAGGCCTATCGGGCCTACGGCGTGTTCCAGCTCGAGGAGGCCCAGCCGCTGGTGGACCTGCGCCGCCAGCAGTCCTTCTGGCTCCGCCTGCGCGCCGAGCACGGGCTGCGGACCCTCCCTCAGGCCCGCGTGCGCGGCCTGCGCAAGGCCGCCGACGGGCTCCCGCGCGAGGGCCGGCTCGAGATCGAGCCGCGCTTGGCCTCGGGGCCCTATCAGCGCAACGGGCAGCGAGACCTGAGCCAGGGCGACGTGTGCGGGCTGATGCGCGACCACGCGAGCGGCTTCGAGCGCGTGGCCTGGATGGAGGAGGCCTTCCGCAGCGAGGTCCCCCGCGGCATGGCGCTGCACCGCTACTACCTCGACGCCGACCTGAGCGTCTACCTGGTCCGCCAGATCGGCCTGGCCAAGACGGTGTGCGTGCTGAGCGCCAGCGAAGAGGCGCGCGCGCGCGGGCTCTTGATCTACCCCAAGCGCCGCCCGCTGACCTACGAGGACGCCGCCTAGCGACCGAGCCGGTCGGCCACGAAGGTCGCCTTGGTCCCCGTCTCCGCGGCGATCCAGGCCGCGCAGGCCTCGGGGAAGGCGGGGTCCGTGAAGCCGACCAGCGCCTCGCCCTGGCGCACGCCCTCGTCCTGCTTCAGCCGCGCCACGATCGCGTCCAGGCCGGCCGGCAGCGAGGCGTCGAGGTCGAGGCCGCCGCCCCACTCGTGCCCGTAGACGGCGTAGCCCTGGGGCACCTCCACGATTCGCCGGTTGTGCGGGCCCGCGGGCTCCCGCGGGCGGTCGACGCCGCCCTCGAGGTGATCCCAGGACTCGACCCGCTCGATCCTCGCGCTGATCGTCAGCGCCGCGACCTTCGTCCCCTCCGCGTCCTCGACGTGGATCGTGTGCAAGGTCCGGTTCAAGTGGCGCTCGAAGTCACCCATGGACGTCCTCCTGGTCGGCTGGCTCGGTTGTAGCCGAGGACGGGGCCGCTGGTGGGCTTGCTCGACCAGGGCCAGGGCCGCGCCCTCCGGGGCGGCGCAGAAGGCGAGGTCAGGCCGCGCGCGCAGCCAACGGCCCCGCGCGAGCAGCGCGCCGCCCTCGGCCAGGTAGGAGGCCCGCACCCAGATCAAGCGAGGCGCGGGGCTCGGGCTGAGGGCTGGGCGGCCCTCGCGCAGCCTCACCACGTCGAAGCTCAGGGCGAGGCCGCTGACCCCGTGGGGCTGGAGCGCCCGACGGGTGGCCTGCTCGAGGGCCGCGGACGTCTGCTGGACCAGGAGCCGGTGGGTGGCGCGCAGGCGGGCCTGGATCGCGGGTTGGCTGGGGAGCGCCAGCCGCGCGGGAGGCTCTGGGCGCGGGCGAGGGCGCATGTGGTCGTAGGAGGGCTGGATCAGCTCGCACTCCTCCTTGGTCAGGCCCGAGCCGCGGATCCAGGAGACGAGGGGCCCCGCCGACACGTCCTGCAGGCGGACGAAGTTGTTCGTGCGCCGAATCGTCGCGACCAGCTCAGCCTGCCCGTCGAGGTGGAGCAGCTCGCCGACCGCGCAGCGGACCCCGCGCGCGTCGACGAACACCGAGCGGGCGCCAGCGCGATAGGTGTTCTGGGGAAAGACGCCGGCGTCGGCGTAGGCCTTCAAGCGCTGGAGCATGAGCAGCCGCCGCGCGTAGAGCTCAGCGTAGAGCTCGGCCGCCCCAGAGCTCGGCGTGGCCGCCTTGCGGCGCCCCTCCTCGCGGGGGTCGCTAGCGAGAGCCGGCCCCGCCAGGGCCAGGGTCAAGAGCGCCCATAGGGCGGCGCTGCGCGTGGTGTGCATGGTCTTCCTCCGTCTTCTTCCACGCGGCAGCACAAGGCTGGCTCGGCGCGTGGGGACGGAGGAAGCGCGAGCAGGGGCTAAGTCCTGCTCGCGCGGGCGCTACTGGCGCATCTTCGGGTCGACCGCGTCGCGAATGCCCTCGCCGACGAGGTTGTACATCGTCACCGTGAGGAAGATCGCGAGGCCCGGGAAGAGCGTGATCCACCAGTGGATCCAGCTCTCGCGGGCGGTCGAGAGGACCGAACCCCAGGTCGGGGTCGGGACCTTCACGCCGAAGCCCAGGAAGCTGAGGCTGGACTCGACCAGGATCGCGCTCGCCACGCCGAAGGTCGCGGCGACGAGCACCGGCGCCAGGGCGTTGGGGAGGATGTGGCGGAAGATCACGCGGGCGTCGCTGTAGCCGAGCGCCTTGCCCGCGGTCACGAAGTCCTTGGCGCGCAGGCGGAGGAACTCGCCGCGGACCAAGCGGGCCACACCGGTCCAGCGGGTCACACCGATCACGAGCATGATGTTGAAGATGCTCGGGCCAATGAACGCGATCACGGTCAGGATCAGGAAGAAGACCGGGAAGCAGATCACGATCTCGATCACGCGGCTGACGACCATGTCGATGATCCCGCCGAAGTAGCCGGCCAGCGCGCCCACGATCACGCCAATGAACACGTAGATCCCGACGGCCACGAAGCCGATCGAGAGCGAGATCCGGCTGCCCCAGATCATGCGCGTCATGAGGTCGCGGCCGGTGCCGTCGGTCCCCATGTGGTGGCGGTTGAGGAAGTCGAGGAAGTTGCTGTAGGCACCCTGGTGCTTGGCCTTGAGCCCGGAGAGCTCCTCCAGGCGGCGATCCAGCGCGGCGAGCTTGGCGTCGAGGGCGGCGTCGCCCGTGCTCTTGACCTCGGCCCGCTCCTTGGCCTTGGCGGCGGCCTCGCGGTCCTCCAGGCTCTCGTCGAAGGGGCTCCACCAGGGCGCGAGGTGCTTGGCGTCCGGGTCGTTCTGGTTGACCCCGTAGCGGATCGGCGCCATCAGCCGCCAGGAGCAGGAGATGCTCCCGTCCTCCATGCCGCGCTGGTAGTCCGTGGTGTCGTTGAAGGCCGGCACCGCCGAGCTCCAGACGATCGCTGCCAGCGTGGGCACCAGCGCGATCAGGAGCGCCTTGCGAGTCAGCTGCTGCTGGGCCGAGATCCCGGGGACCAGGGGACCCCAGAGCGGGACGGTCACGAGCATCAGCGTGCCCAGCATGAAGAGCATGTCGAGCCAGGTCAGCTGACGCAGCGCCGGGAAGTGCGTGTGCTCCTCGAAGGCGACGCGCTTGGGGCTCAGCCGCTCGCGGACCTCGACGATCAGGGCGTCGAGGGTGCGCAGCTTGTCGAGCTCGGCCTTGTAGAGGTCGGTGGTGATCAGCTCGCGATAGCGCTTGGAGAAGCCGTCGATCGCGACGCGGTCCTCCTTGGACACCTCGCCGCGCATCTGGCGGAACTGCTGCAGCAGCGCCTTGCGGCGCCGCTCGATCCCGGCCTTGTAGGCCTGGTCCAGGTTCTTGCGCGCCGCCGCCAGCAGGGCGTCGAGGTCCTTGGTCACGTCCTGCGGCAGCTTCTGCTCGCGCAGCCACTGCATGTCGCGCGAGCCGCGCGCCCAGCGGTTGTCCTGCTCGAGGCCCTCGATCGAGTCCTCGAGGCGAACCCGGACCCGGTTGAGCAGCTCGTTCGCGCCGCCGAAGGAGATGTTCTGGACCTGCTTCCAGGTCGGGTTGCCCGCGTCCCAGGCCTTGACCTCGCGCTGGTACTTGTCGCGCAGGCCCTTGAGGACGACGCCCTCGTCGTAGAGCCCGGGGAGCACGACCTCTTCGCCCTCGCGCCCGACGCCCGCGAGGTCGGCGTGCGCGTAGACGAGCTGGTCGTAGGTCTCGACGTAGAGCCGATAGCGATAGCCGCGGAACACCAGCGGCTTGTCGTTGGCCAGGAAGGGGGCAAAGATCGCGATCAGGATCAGGCTGGCCACGATCAAGAGGCCGGTCACGGCCAGCTTGTTGGCCCTGAACTGCTGGACGACGATGTCGAAGTAGGTCCGCTCGACGGTGACCTCGGTGGTCTCGGTCGAGGCGCTCGCCGTGTTGGTTCCTCCGCCGCCGCCCATTACTTGCCCTCGAAGGAGATCTGGGGGTCGACGATGGCGTAGAGG
Organism: uncultured bacterium; assembly: GCA_937911525.1. GTDB lineage: Bacteria > Planctomycetota > J058 > J058 > J058 > NORP233. The sequence continues at coordinate 9,130 of CALDQK010000178.1, read as the reverse complement.
ATGTCGCTGATCAGGATCCCGATCAGCGTCAGGAAGGCGCTGAGCGTGAAGATCGCCATGATGATCGGGTAGTCGCGGGTCAGGATCGCCGTGAAGCTGAGCTTGCCGATCCCGTCCACGTTGAAGATCGACTCGATGATCACGCTGCCGCCGACGAGCGAGGGCAGGATCACGGCCACGATCGTGATGATCGGAATCAGGCTGTTGCGCAGCGCGTGCTTGAAGATCACCACCCGCTCCGGCAGGCCCTTGGCGCGGGCGGTGCGGATGAAGTCCTGGCGGATCACGTCCAGCATGCCGGCGCGCATTTGGCGCGAGATGTAGGCGAAGCTCGCGTAGGTCAGGCAGAACACCGGCAGCGCGAGGTGGCGCACGTGCTGCAGCAGGACGGTGAAGTCACCGCGGCTCTGGCCGGGCCCGAGCTCGGGCCACAGACCACGGACCGGGAACAAGCCGATCCCTCGCCCGCCCTCCGAGACGAGCAGCAGGAGCATGATCGCGACCCAGAAGCTGGGCAGCGAGTAGAGGATGAACAGGATCGTGGTGATCACCTGGTCCTGGATCGTGCCCTGGGTGACCGAGCTGTGGATCCCGAGCGGGATCGCGATCATGTAGGCGAAGAAGATCGAGAGCAGCGAGAGCTCGAGCGAGACGGGGATCTTCTCGGCGAGGACCTCGAGCACCTCGCGGTCGTCCTTGAAGCTCTGCCCGAAGTCGAGCGGATACCACCAGCCCGACTTGCTCCAGTTGAGCGAGAGCCCGCTGTAGCTGAACTCCCCCTCGAAGTCCTGCCCGTATTGCTGGATGTACTTGGCCCGGATCGCGTCGATCTCGGCCGTGTACTTGAAGCGCTCCTTCTCGGCCTGGGCCTTGGTCCAGTCGGCGAGCTGGTTCTCGGCCAGCTGGGCCAGGTCCTCAGGGGTGTCCTCGGGCTTGGCCTGCTCCTTGACCTTGGCGCGTAGCCGCGCGGCCTGGGCCTCGATGCTCTCGGCCGAGCTGGCCTTGTACTTGGAGATCAGGAGGTCCTGCACCTCCTGGCGCTCGGCCTTCTTGGCGCTCCACACCTCGACGTTCAGCCCGAAGAGCTTGCCCAGCCAGCGCACGAAGCGCATCGGCAGCGGCTTGTCGAGGTCGAACTGCTCGCGCGTCTTCTCGTAGATCTCCTTGCTGACCGACTTGTCCGCGCTCTGCTGCCCGCCCACGCCGGGCGAGACCCGCATCTCGGCGGGGTCACCCGGGGCGAGCTGGATGATCGTGAAGGTCACCAGGGCGATCCCGAACAGGGTCACCGGCACGAGCAGCAAGCGTTTGAGGACGTAGTTCAGCATGGGAGAGCGCGGACTCGCGGACTACTTGGCGTCGATGTCGTACCAGGTGCGGAGGTCGTAGCCCGGCCGGAAGGGAATGAAGCGCACGCCGTGGAACTGCGGCCGGTAGGCGCCCTGGCTGGGGCTGCAGTAGAGGAAGAGGTAGGGCTGCGCGTCGTAGATCCGCTGCTGCACGCCGTGCTGCAGGGTGCGGCGCTCGTCCTCGTCGAGGGTCTTGCGCACGTCGAGGATCAGCTTGTCGGTCTGCGGATCGACGTAGCCGACGTGGTTGCTGCCCTGGTTCTCCGACTGGCTGCTGTGCCAGATCTGGAAGGAGTCGCTCTCGAGGCCCTGGACCCAGCCCAGCATGCAGGCGTCGAAGGCCCGGCTCTTGATGTTGGTCAGGAACACGGCCCACTCGAGCTCGCGGGTGTCGAGCTTGATCCCGAGCCGCTTCAGGTTCTGGGTCATGATCGCGGCCATCTGCTTGCCGGTCGTGTTGCCCGAGGGCATCAGCAGCTCGAAGGCGAACTCCTGCCCGTCGGCGTTCTCGATCACGCCGTTGCCGTCGCGGTCGAACCAGCCCGCCTCGCGGAGCAGCTTGCGCGCCTTCTCGGGGTCGAAGGCCGGCGGCTCGAGCGAGTCGTTGTACATCGGGCCGAACACGTACTGCGGAGCCGCCACGCGGGTCGCGGCGCCGTGCAGGACGGTGTCGATGAACTTCTGCACGTCGAAGCAGGCGTGCGCCATGGCCCAGCGAACCTTGGGGTCGTTGAAGGGCGGCTTGCGCATGTTCCAGCCGATGTAGCTGAAGTTGCCGATGTACCACTGGGGCTTCACGAAGGTCGAGGTGAAGGCCTCGTCGACGGTCTCCTCGTAGTACTGCGCGGCGCGCAGGCGGGGCAGGAAGTCGATCTCACCCGCGCGCAGGGCGGCCAGCGCCGTCTGGGCCTCGGTGATGAACTTCCACACGATCTCGTCGAGGTAGCCGCCCTTCTCGGGGCTGTGGTAGCCCTCCTTGACGCGCTCGAGGGTCACCGCCTCGCCCTGCTGCCAGTCCTTGAACTTGTAGGGGCCGCTGCCGATCGGGGCGCGGTGGGCGGGGTGGTCGTTGAACTGCTCGCCGAACTTCTTGGGGTCGTTGAGGAGCAGATCCTCGGGGTCGAAGATGTGCTTGGGGTGGATGTAGATCCCGCCCGCGAACTCGAGGGCCTGGAAATACTGGGTCGCGTAGACGATCCGCACGGTGTGCTCGTCGAGCTTCTCGGCGGGGCGGACGTCGCGGTAGTAGACGCGGATCGAGGGCGCGTCGACGTACTCGCACTTGACGAAGCCGAGCGAGAACACGACGTCGTCGGCGGTGACGGGCTTGCCGTCGTGCCACTTGGCGTTCTTGCGCAGCTTGAAGGTGAACACCGTGCCGCGGTTGACGTGCTGGACCTTGTCCTTGGAGAAGGTCTTGGTGCTGCCGTCGCGGGCCGTGACGGTCCAGGTGTCGCCGCTGAGCTGGGCCTTGCCCATGTGCTCGCCGAGCTTGAGCACCTCGTGCTTGCCCTCGGCGGTCTCGCGGACCTCCCACTTCCACCAGACCTGCTGGTTCGGCTCACCCTCGTTCTTGACCCACTTCTGCATCGCGTCCGAGAACTTGACGCCCTCGACGGGGTCGGCCCCGAGGATCTCGAAGAGCATGTCCTCGGTGTCCCAGGACTCGGCCAGAAGCGGCTTCCACTTGAAGGTGACCGGGTCCTGCTCGATCAGGGTCTCGTTGATGTAGGCCATGATGTAGGAGGTCACGGCGCTGTTATCGAGGTAGGTGTTGAGCTTGTCGGGCTGGGCCGAGAGGGCCACCCGCACGCGGCCGCCCGTGTTGGGCTTCTCACCGGCCTGGGCGGGCCGGAGCTCGTTCCAGGCGTCGACGCCCTTCTTCTGGCCCTTGGGCGCCCTGCCGACCTTGACGGGGGTCTCGGGGTCGTCGGCCTCGACGCCGGGGTCGGTCGCCCCGTTGCCGCCGCTCTGAGTGGCGGGCGCCTTGCCCTGCTTGACGTCGACCGCGCCCTTGGTCTCGATCCCCTGACCGCTGATGTTCAGGTTGACGGTGACCGGCTTCAGGCCGCGCTCGAGGCGGTTGATCCGCTCCTCGAGGGCCTTGATCTCGCGCTTGTCGCCGCCGTCCTTGGCCTCGAGGCGGGCGCGGATCCCGTCGAGCTCGCCGCGCAGCTGCGCGATCTCAGCGATGGTCTGCGGATCCCGCGAGGGGCGAGGGTCGGGGCAGCCGGTGAGGACGAGGGCGCTGAGCGCCAGCGCGCTCAGCCCGAAGTTGAGGTGCTTCATGGGTGGGTCTCCCGTCACGAAGGGGCGAGATTCTACACGGGACGTTGATCCGCGAAAGCGCGCGTTTCACCTCGTGCGACCGAGGGCGGCGCGTGCGCTGCGGCGGCGATGGGCCGAGGGAGGGAGCGCGGGACGTGGGAGCCCGGCTCGGCCAGGGGGCGCGGGTGTCCCCCGCGAGAGCTAACTCTGCGTTTTCCTTTGCGTTGCGTCGCCTATCTTTGCTCTGATCGGCCCCCGACACCCAGAGAGAGAGAGGACGCGCATGCGCCACGCGCTCCCCTACGCTTCGATCCCCGCCGCGATGATGGGCCTGGTGTGCCTTGCCCTCCCCGCCCTGGCCCAGCCGGTGCCCGAGCGGGTCGAGATCGGCAACGGCAACATGACCGTGGGCTTCGAGCTGAAGACCACCACCCACGGCGATGGCCCCGAGGGGCGGACCAGCGCGCACTCCTTGCTCAAGGAGGTGATCATTCCCAAGCCTGGCTACAACTGGACCGGCGAGGCGGCGACCGAGGTCCAGCGCTGGGGCCAAATGACGCTCCAGGAGCGGACGGCCTTCTTCTTCAAGCACTACGCCGGCGGCTACAACTCGAGCAACTTCACCGTCGACTCGGCGCGCTTCCCCTTCCTGGACAAGACCATTAGCTGGTACGGGTCCATGAACATTCCTCACATCGAGGTGCGCAGCCTGCCCTTCGACAACCCGCGCGAGGCGCTCGCGCAGATGAAGAAGCTCAAGGCCTCGATCAAGGAGACCATCGCCTTCCACACCCACATGCGCTTCCCGGACACGGTCAACGGCCAGCAGGGCGAGAAGCTGACCGAGTGGCTCCGGCGCACCTCCTGGGCGATCGCGCTCAAGCGGGCGGACTACAGCTCCAAGACGGACTTCGTGCTCAAGTCCATGGACAACCAGCCGATCAACCCGACCGAGCTCGAGAAGGCCCGCAAGGCCTTCACGGCCGAGAACCCCAGCTCCCAGAAGGACATCATCGAGCGGCGCGGGATCCGCGTCTCGCGCCTGGGCAGCGGCACGGACCGCAAGATCGACATCGAGTTCCGCGGGCTGATGCGCGACCTGGGCCGCGTCGAGAGCTACCTGGGCGCGGTGGCCGAGACCTTCGGCAACGGCACGCAGAACCGCACCACGGCCTACGACGCCAAGCACCCGGTGGCCAACTCGAGCAGCCTCGACCAGATCCAGTTCCGCACCTTCGGCATGACCGGCAAGGGCTCCTGGAACGCGGCCGAGCTCGAGTGGCTCGCCAACGAGGTCGAGAAGAACAGCTCCCGCTTCGGGATCAACAGCTCGCTCAGCCAGGCCGAGCTGCGCGAGGCCGTCAAGCGCCTCGCGACCGCCGACACCGAGGCCGGCAAGAAGATGCTCCTGCCGAGCTCCTTCAACTGGCTCTTCCTGCCCCTCGAATACGACCCCGCGCTCCCTGAGCGGGTCCAGGAGAAGGTCGAGGCCCAGAAGGCCAAGCACATCGAGAAGCTGGTCCGCCTCGCCGAGCGCGTGCACGCGGGCGAGTTCGGCCAGCCGGGCAACAGCAACTACAAGGCCCTGGCCGTCGCCAGCCGCGCGCGCCGGATCCTCTACGACTTCATGAACGTGAAGTATCGGGACGGCAACCGGGTCGCCAAGCTCTTCGAGTGGTACGAGACCTCGGTCTTCAAGCCCAACGAGATCAAGGAGCGGACCGAGGCCTACCGGGCCGAGACCGGCAAGAACCGCGCCGCCGAGTGGGCCGCCAAGCTGGCCGAGGGCGGCCAGGGCGAGGGCTTCGGGCGCCGCCGCGCCGCGCCGAACACCTCCGAGGTCGACCGGATCATGCCCGGCCTGAGCTCGATCCTGAACGAGATGGTGCGGGGCGAGTTCGAGGCCGTCCGCCGCGGAATGGAGGGCCGCCTCGCTGAGCGGATCGCGAGCGAGACCAACCCCGCCGAGAAGGAGCGGCTCGAGCGCGGCCTGGAGCGCCTGCGCGGCGCCCGCTTCAGCTTCACGCCCAGCATGGATATCTACGCGGACGCGCGCGGGAACGAGGTCCGGATCAGCGCCGGCCTGGTCGCGCAGGTCCTCGAGCAGACCAAGAAGCTCCCCAGCGAGGCGCAGCGGACCGTGGTCCTGCAGGCCCTCGGCCTGATCGCGGGTCACGAGGCCGCCCACGTAGCCGGGGTCAAGACGGAGCGCTTCGCCGACGCCGAAGCCGTCCGCGCCTACGAGCGGGCGCGCGGCCCGATCGCCGACAACGCGGTCCGCGCGGCCGTGAGCGTGTTCACCCGCCCGGTCGGCTTCACCCGCTGGGACAACTTCCTCAACCGCCTCAAGAGCTTCGTCCGCTACGGGAGCGAGGCCGGCCGGATCCGCAACCTGCAGGCCGCCCGCCAGGGCGAGGACGCCCTGCGCGAGTATCGGCGCGCCGACGGCACCCTGGACTGGAAGCGCCTCTCGGCCAACCGCGCCCTGACCGAGGTCGGCGGTCTGGCTCACTTCGGCCTGGCCCTCTTCCTGCAGGAGTTCGCCCGCGTCATGGTCACCGGCGACCGGGCGCGGATCGAGGAGTTCTTCGACGGGCTCCTGACGACCGACTTCTACAAGCACTACGGCCTCTTCGTGGCCGGCGCCCGGGTCGGCGAGGTGGCCTACGTCCGCTACCTGCAGCGCTACGTCAAGCCGACCTTCCTCAACGCCACCCTCAAGACCAACATGGTCCTCGCGGCCGGCCTGGCGCTCCCGCAGATCGTGGAGGGCACCTTCGAGGGCAAGGCCTTCGCGATCTCGCTCGGTTCGCTCGGCCTCAGCTCGGCGGCGGTCAAGGCCGGCGTCCGCTCGCTGCAGTGGGTCTACGACCTCAAGAAGGTGCGCAACACCGGCCTCCTGACCCGGCTCGGCCTGGGCGGCCGCCGCTTCATGAAGATCGGCGGCTGGTTCTACACCGCGGCCGAGCTGGCGGTCGTGCTCTACCTGGCGGAGGAGATCACCGAGTTCGTCAACACCAAGCTGGACGACGCGGCCGCGCGCGACGCCCTGCGTGAGTCGAGCGAGGAGTTCTTCAAGGCGGTCGGCGACCCGAGCCTCAGCCAGGAGCAGTTCGAGGAGGCCCGGGACAAGTACCACGGCGCCTGGGCCGACTACCGCAACCACCTCTACAAGCCCATGTTCATCGAGGAGGCGCGCCTGGCCGAGCGCCTGCGCGGGGTCGCCCGCGAGGCCAAGCTGGCCGAGGACCGCCGGCAGGCGACCCTGAACCGCGTGCGCCAGCACCAGGCGCTGAGGGATCGGATCGAGCGCCAGCACGGCTCGCTCGAGAACTACGCCGACCACATGCTGCAGCGCGACGAGGCCGAGATCGACCGCAAGGTCAGCATGTTCAACGAGAGCTACAACAAGGCCCGCGACGGGCTGCTGGACGGGATCTACCAGGAGAACCGCCGCGAGGAGGCCTTCCTGGCGGACGTGCCTCACTCGGACTGGCTCCTGCAGGGCGGCCGCGAGGGCGCCGAGAACGACCCCTGGAGCAGCCGCGGCGACTGGTTCGCTCGCAAGGGCCGCGACAACGCCCGCGACGCCCTCGGCGACGCGATCGAGAACGTGTCGCGCAACCGGCTCCAGGCCTACGAGGACGAGCGCGACCTGCTGCTGGCGGCTGCCGCGGCGGCTGAGCGCGCGGGCCTCAAGGAGCGCGCCGCCTCGATCCGAGAGGTCGCCGCGCAGACCGAGGTCACGCGCGACGCTGACAAGCGCCTGATCGACGGCGACGGCATGATCGATACGACCTCCCAGGAGGGTATCGAGGACGCCCTGCGGCGCATGGGCCGCTAGAGCGGGTGACCCGCGCCCTCCCGCTGGTCCTGGTGCTCTGCGGGGCGACCCTGTGCTGGGGTCAGCCCGAGGTCGAGCGCGCGCTGGACAGCAAGGTGCGGGAGACCGTCTCCCTGGCCCGCTCGCGCGGGTTCACCTCCGCCGAAATGGCCGAGCTGAAGCGCGCGATCGAGTTCGCGCGCAAGGCCCACCAGGGCCAGGTCCGCGACGGCGGGAGGGCCTTCTTCGAGCACCCCCTGCGAGTGGCCCGCGCGGTCATGACGGGGACGCCGGCGGGCGAGCGGGTCAACGTGACCGCGGTCAAGGCGGCGGTCCTCCACGACGTGCTGGAGGACACGCGGACCACCGTGGAGCAGATGCGCAAGGCCGTCGGCCCCAAGACGACGCGCATGGTGTGGTGGCTCTCGCTCAAGCCCGTCGAGGGTTACGGGAGCAAGGCCGCGCGCGACAAGGTCTACTACGAGCGCTTCCGCAACGCGCCGCGCACGGCGCACCTCGTGAAGTACTACGATCGCCTCGACAACGTGCGCGACATGAAGGGCTGGGGCCTCGAGGGCCGCCTGGGCTACCTCCAGTCGACGCAGGAGAAGGTGATCGCGAGCATGCGCCAGCGCTCGCCCGACCTCGCCGCCAAGCTCGAGGCCGAGGTCCGCCAGCTGACGCAGCGCTACCAGCAGCAGCTGGCCCAGCAGAGCGACCGCCTGGCGCGCTACCGGCGCGGCGACGGCACCCTGAAGTGGAAGCCGCTCTTGGCCGAGCGGGCCCTCTCCGAGGGCGCCGGCCTGGCGCGCTTCACCCTGGCGCTCTTCCTCAAGGAGCTGGCGGTCGTGGTCCAGACCGGCGACCAGCTGCGGATCGAGGAGTTCTTCGACGGGCTGGCCAGCACCGACTTCTTCGTCCACTACGGGCTCTTCGCCGCCGGCGCGCGCGCGGGCGAGGTGGCCTACGCGCGCTACCTGGCCCGCTACGTGCGCCCGCGCTTCGTGAGCGGACTCCTGCGCACCAACGTGGCCCTGGCCGCGGGCCTGGCCCTGCCGCAGCTGCTCGAGGGCCAGTTCGACGGCGAGGCCTTCGCGATCTCGCTCGGCGCGCTGGGCCTGAGCTCGGTCGCCGTGCGGGCGGGCCTGAACGGGATCCGCTGGGTCGCGACCCTCCCCCGCGGCTCGGCCAGCGCGGCCGCCCGCCTGGGGCGCCTCTCGCGCCTGAGCAACGTCGGCGGCTGGATCTACACCGTGGCCGAGACCGCGATCGTGCTCTACGTGGCCGACGAGCTCGAGGGGCGCTTCCGCGCCTGGCAGGACGAGCGCGCCGCCAAGGGCGCCTTGGGCGAGGCTGGCCTCGACCTCTTCGGCCGGGTCAGCGAGGAGCCCCTCAGCCCCGAGGACCTCGAGGGGGCCCTCGAGCGCTACGGGCAAGCCTGGGCCGACTACCGTGACTTCCTCTATCGACCCGTGCTGGCCGAGGAGGCGCGCCTCAACGCGCGCCTGAGCAAGCTGGCCCGCGAGGCCAAGCTGGCCGCCGACGAGCGGAAGGCCGGCCTCGAGCGGCTGGAGCGGACCCCCGCCCTCAAGGCGCGCTTGGTCGCGCAGCACGGCTCGCTGGAGGGCTACCTCGACGCCCGCGCCGCCCAGGACGAGGCCAAGCTCGAGCGCGACGCCGAGGCGGCCCT
>CALDQK010000177.1 GCA_937911525.1 uncultured bacterium | reverse complement strand
GGGCCCTCCTGGGCGAGCGCGCTCAGCTCGCTCCCGCTCCCCTCGGGCAGCTCGAGCAAGCTGGCCTGCGCCTCGCCCAGGGCGTTCAGCCCGGGCGCGCTGCCGCCGCGCTGGACGCTGCCCGCCAGGACCTCGATCAGGGCGGCGCGGGTCCAGCGCTCGGCCCCCGGGAAGAGCTGGCGGGCGCCCCAGTCGGCGGCCAGCCAGGCGACCCGCTCGGCGCGCGCCTGGGGGTCTTCGCCGGCGCGGGCGCGCGAGAGGACGTCGTAGCTCTTGGGCGCGGGCTGGGAGGCGTTCTCGAGCACGGCCACCCGGCAGGCGCTCGGGGGCCGGCGCCCGACCAGGGCCTCCAGCATCACCAGCGCGTCCTCGGCCGCGCCGCGCAGGCGCTCGGCCTCTTGCTGGCCGAGCCAGCACTCGACCACGCAGCGCGAGCCCTCGGCCTTGCCTTGCTTGGGGTCGTAGCCGCTGAGCTGCAGCCCGCCCGCCTTCTTGCCCGCGGGCGCGGCCTTGCGCTCGGCCTGGGCCTGGGCCCAGTCCAGCTCGGCCTGATAGCGCCCCTGGGCCTCGGCCGGCAGGGCGGCCTGGAGCTCGCGGGCCTTGGCGCTGCGGCCCAGGTCGGCGGCGACCTCGATCCCGCGCCCCAGCCAGCGGACGAGGGAGCCCTCCTCGGCGGCCCGCTGCAGGCGCTCCTGCTCCAGCGGCCAGAAGCGGCGCCAGGCCTGGCTGGCCTTCAGCCCGGCCGAGGCCCGCCCGTAGATCCGCAGCGCCTCGGCGGGCGGCTTCCCCTTGGCCTGGGCCTGGAGCTGCTTCAGCTCGGCGCTCAGCTTGGCCTCGCGCGGGTCGACCCGCTCGAGGCCGCCCGTGCTCCCGCTCGGACTGGCGGGCGGGTCGTCGGCGGCGGGGCTGGTCGCGACCTCGGGGGCCGACGGGGGGGCGGCGGTCTTGGCCTCGGCCGCGAGCCGGGCGTCGACGAAGAGGAGGAAGGCTGCCACTCCAGCGAGGATCACGTCCCACAGGACGAGCTCCACCAGGCTCTTCTTCGCGCCGCTCGACATGCCGCGATTGTGAAGGCGAGCCCGCCCAGCCACAAGCCTCCTCCCCGCTCGTCCGCGGCAGCGCTACCATGGCTCCCTGGAGGCGAGCGGGAGCCTAGTGGCCAAGCCCGAGCAGAGCCCGAGCGAGGAGGCGCGCGCGGTCGAAGAGACCCTGCGGGACCCGGGGACCGGAGCGTCCTCACGCGGAGGCTCCCGCAAGGGCACCTCCCGCGGGGGGGCTCGCAAGGCAGCCTCGCGGGGCGGGTCCGAGCCACCCTCGCGCCGCTCGGGTCAGCGCCAGACCCGTCGCCACCGGGTCGGCGGCCGCCGGCACCCCGATATCGAGGTCGCGCGCCTGCTGGTCAAGCGCGGCTACGTCGAGAAGCCCGCCGCGGTCGAGGCGCTCAAGCTGCAGAAGCGGCGCGCCAAGCAGGGCAAGAAGCGGATCCCCTACCTTCAGCTCCTGGTCAAGCAGCGCCACGTCGAGGCGCAGCGGCTGACCGAGATCCAGGACGAGATCCGCCGCAACACCTACCTCTGCGACAACTGCGAGGCGCGGGCCGTGATCCTGGCCGGCTCCCAGAGCCGCCGCGGCAACTGCCCCCGCTGCGGGGCGCCGATCTGGGTCGAGGAGGCCAGCGACCTGCCGCGCGTGAGCGACTTCGTGCGCGAGGAGCACGAGCCCGAGAGCGAAGGGCGCATGTCGGGCACGCTGACCTGGCGCCCGATGGGCAACCGCGCGATGCGCGCGCTCGAGCCGGGCCAGGTCGTGTTCGACCGCTACATGCTGCGCGAAGAGCTCGGCCGCGGCGCGATGGGGATCGTCTACCGCGCCCGCCACCTCGAGCTCAACAAGGACGTGGCGCTCAAGATCCTCGTCCCCAACGAGGAGGACTGGGAGCAGCAGGTTGGCCGCTTCCGGCGCGAGGCCGCCGCGGTGCAGAAGCTGCGCCACCCGGGGATCGTCGCCGTGCAGGACTTCGGCAGCGACGGCGAGCTCTACTACCTGACCATGGACCTCGTCGAGGGCGGCGAGTCGCTCCACCGCAAGCTGAAGCGGACGGTCGACCCGCCGCCGCTCGACTGGCGGCTGGAGG
>CALDQK010000176.1 GCA_937911525.1 uncultured bacterium | reverse complement strand
TCGTCGTCGCCGAGGTTCATGAAGGTCCGGGCCGCGCGGAAGTCGGCGTCCTCTTCTTCCTCCTCCTCGTCTTCGTCGTCGCCGAGGTTCATGAAGGTCCGGGCCGCGCGGAAGTCGGCGTCCTCTTCTTCTTCCTCCTCCTCCTCGTCCTCGCCGAGTTCCATGAAGGTCCGCGCTGCGCGAAGGTCGGCGTCCTCTTCCTCTTCCTCTTCCTCGTCCGAGAAGTCCATGACGGTCCGCGCCGCCCGGAAGTCGGTGTCCTCGTCCTCGTCCTCGTCCTCGTCCTCGTCCTCGTCCTCGGCGTCCGCGCTGGGAGCGGGAGCCGGGCGACCGATCGCGCTCTCGATCTCGCCGACCATGGTGGGCGCGGCCGAGGCCTTGGGCTTCGACTTGGGCTGGGACTGGGGCTGGGGCTGGGCCTGCGCCTCTTCCGCGGCGGCCTCCTCGGGATCGAGCAGGCCTCGGCTGACGAGGTGCTCGCGGCGCAGCTTCTCGCGCAGGTCGGGGGGGATCGCCGCCAGCTCGTCGGCGTAGCGCTCCATGAAGGACGAAGACTCGCCCCCCTCGTCAGCGCGGATCGACTCGCCGGCCTCCTTCTTCGCCGCGAGGTCGGCGACCTGGTCCTTGCTCACGTAGCCCCGCTCGATCAGGGCCTCCTTGAGCGACTTGTTGGGGCTCTCGACCTTGATCTGGCGGTGGCACTCGTTGAGCGCCTTGAGGCTGACCAGGCCCGCGCGGAACAGGTCCCACGAGGAGGAGAAGCGCTTGTTGTGCTTCTCCTGGGCCGCGAAGCTGCCCTCCTCGGGGAGCGTCGCGAGCTGCATTTCGCTCACGAAGCCCTTGTCCACGGCCACGTCGAGGACGTTCTTCTCGCCCTTGCTCTCGCGGGCCTCGCGGTGGCACTCGTTGAGCTGCTTGAAGCTGAGCAGGCCCGCCTTCACCAGGTCGAGCGAGTAGGTCAGCTTGAGCCGCTTCTTCTTCCGCTTGCGGCGGCGCGGGCGGCTGTTGACCTGCTCCTCGGTGAGGTAGCCCTCCGCGACCAGCGCGCTGTGAATGTCTCCGCCGCCGGTCTGCTGGATCCGCTTGTGAACCTCGTTGAGCTGCTTGTAGGAGATCAGCCCCGCGCGGACCCACTCGAGGGCGCTCGTATCAACGCTCACGCTGCCACTCCTCTGCCTCGCGGCTCCGAGGGCCCAGCGGCCGCGTCGGAGGTTCGCTCGCTCGAACCGACGCAACCCTCATGCCGAGCGCTCAGGAGAGCTCCAGCTCCTTGCCCAGGCGCTCGATCATCTCGCCCGCGCTCTCCAGCTCCTCGCGCAGCAGCTGCTGCTCGCGGGTCAAGCGCTCGATCTCGGTCTCGGCCTCGGTCAGGATCTTGGCCTTCTCCTGCTCCAGCTTGCCGACGCGCTGTTGGAGATCTGCGTCCGAGGCGGCGCCGACGGGACCCCCGACGCTCTGGGCCTGCTGGAGGCTGGCCAGCTCGGCCTTCAAGCGCTTGATCTCGCCCTGCGCCTCGCGCTCGAGGGCGCGCTCGCGCTCCTCGGCGAGCTGTCGGATCTCGCGACGGCTGGCGTCGATCTCGTCACGCTCTTGCTTTAGTTCTGCGACCTTTTGCGACATGGCCGAGAGCTCGCCCTCGAGCTCGCTCACGCGGGCGCCGACCTCAGCGCCGCTCTCCGCGCTGGCCTGCGCGCTCTGCAAGGCCTGCTGAGCGTCGTCGAGCTCCTGCCGCAGGCGCGACACCTCACCAGAGAGACGCTCGGTGTCCCCGCGCGCCTGCTGCTGAAGCGTCTCGGCCTCGCGAGCGCGCTTCTCGACGATCTGCTGCGCCTGCTCGAGCTCGTTGACCCGGCGCTCGCTGCGGCGGAGGGACTCCTGCAGCTCGCTCAGGGACTGCTGCGCCTGATCCCGCTCGCTGCGCGCCTGCTGCAGCTGTCCCTGCACGCCGCCGAGCTCCTCGCGGAGCTGCGCGGCCTCGCCCTGGGCCTTGGCAGCCTGCACCCGCAGCTCGTCCAGCTCGGCGCTGGAGGCGCCGCCGCTGGGCAGGACGTCGCCCAGCGAGATCCCGGAGTCGAGCGAAATGCCCGAGTCGAACTCGACGCTCGAGATCGGCTCGATCGTGGTCTCGCTGACCTGGGGAGCCGGCGCGAGGGTTTCAGGCTGCAACACCAGGCGCAGCTCTTCGAACCCTTCCTTGCCGTGGGCGGCCTCGGCGAAGGCGAGCGCCCCGCCCGCGAGGTCCTTGCCGCAGGGCAGACCCGCGCCGAGGGCCGGCAGGAGCGCGCGCACCTCGTGGCTGACCGAGGCGCAGGCGAGCACGAGCCCGTGCTCCCGGGCCAGGCGGGTGGCGTCGGCGAGGGGCTGGAGCGCCTTGCTCTGGTTCGCGTCCCGCAGCTGAGCCAGGTCGATCACCGCGCCGTAGCCCAGCCCGCGCACCCGTTCGGGGAGGCCCGAGAGATCGGCGCCAGGCCGGAGCAGGGGCACCTCACGGTTGGTGCGGCGCACGCTCGCCTTGCCCAGGGTGGCCCGCGGCCGGATCACGAAGGCGTTGCCGTCGTGGCTGACCACGTTGAAGGGGGCGTCCGAGGCAGGAGGAGCCGGCTGGGGAGCCTCGCCGCGCGCGTGGCGCTGGTGCGCTTCCTCGGCCTCATCCGGGCTCTCGCAGAGCAAGAACTCGCGGTGCAGGTCGAGCAACTTGAGCCACTTGAGCGCGTCCTGCGGGAGCGCGACCAGCGCGAGCTGACCCCCCTCGTTGGCGAGGAGGTCGCGGCAGCGAGTCAGGATCGTGACGTCGTCTTCACGCATGGGGCGCGAGAAGTAGAGGCGCAGCGAGACGTGCTTCTTGCCCCCGAGGAGGACCTTGCGCAGGTCCTTGTCGAGCTTGGGCAGCTCGCTGTCCTCGACGAGGAGCTCCGCGATCGGGACCGAGGGCCCGCTCGCCTGCTGATCGTCGCGGGCCGCGTCGGTGCCCCAGCCCCAGTCGTTGGGGTCCTCGACCGAAGAGGTCGACTGGAGCAGATCGCCGCTCTCGCCCGGATCGAGGGGCTGGTCCAGCGTGGCCTTGTAGGCCTCGACCGCAGCGCTGACGCTGGCGAAGACCTCCAGCCCGTCGGCTGCGAAGCCCGCCGGAGCGTCGACGACGCGCAAGGTGCCGGCCCAGGTGTCGAGGACGCCCCTGGAGTCACCGAGCGGGCCGCTGGGGTCCGCGTCGCCGCAGTCGCCCAGGGAGACGATCAGGTTGTGGAAGCCGCGGGCGACCAGCTGGTCGACCTTGGCCGGGAGGTGGTCAAGCCCAGCGCTGCTGGGGCGGAGCACCACCAGCTCGGAGACCCTGGACTCGAAGTGGGAGCCGGTTCCTTCCTTCAGGAAGGACTCCTCTTCGAGCTCGGGGCCGCTCAAGGCCAGCTCGTGCACCTGCAGTTCGTCCTGTCGGGCGGTCAACCTTCCCCCTACTGGCCTAACCGGCAGAGTTTAGCCGCTGGCTCTGCTCACGCGCAAACCGAAGATATACGTGAGCTTGGGGCGGCGCCACCGGCCCTTGGGTCTGTCCTCAGGAATACCGAGCGGGCTCCCGCAGGTCCCGCCCAACCCCTCGCTGGCTCCAGAAGCGTAGAATTCGCGCCGTGAGCGCCTCCGCCAACTCTTCGGACAGTTCCGCGCCTAGGGAAATCGTCTCGGTCGTCGTCGGCACGGCCGGCCATATCGACCACGGCAAGTCCTCCTTGGTGCGGCGCCTGACGGGGATCGACCCGGACCGGCTCCAGGAGGAGCAGGCCCGCGAGATGACGATCGACCTCGGCTTCGCGCCCTTCCACCTCCCCGACGGGCGGCGCGTAGGGCTGATCGACGTCCCGGGGCACGAGCGCTTCGTCAAGAACATGGTCGCGGGCGCGACGGGGATCGACCTGGTCGTGCTGGTCGTCGCCGCCGACGACGGGGTGATGCCGCAGACCCGCGAGCACCTGGAGATCCTGACCCTGCTGGGGGTCGAGGCGGGCATGGTCGCGATCACCAAGATCGACCTCCCCGGCGTGGACGACGAGCTGGTCGAGATCCTGGAGCTCGAGCTGGAGGACCTGCTCGAGGGGACCTTCCTCGCCGGCGCCCCGATCCGAGCGCTGGACTCGCTCTCAGGGCGCGGCTTCGAGGCCTTCCAGCAGACCCTCTTCTCCCTGATCGAAGCGCGCGCCGAGGCCCGCGAGGCCGCTCGTGGAGGGGCTTACCGCCAACCAATCCAGCGTGTGTTCTCGGCCCGCGGCTTCGGGACGATCCTGACCGGTGTGCCCCTCTCGGGCGAGGTGGCTCCGGGCGACAAGGTCGAGGTGATCACCTCCACGGCCGTCCTGCCGGGGCGAGTCCGCGGCCTGCAGGCCTACGGGGCCACGGTCGAGCGCGCCCGCGCCGGCCACTCGACCGCGGTCAACGTGGCCGACGTGGACTTCAAGCAGGTCCACCGCGGCGACACGATCGCGGCCCCCGGCGTGTTCCGCGCGCACCCCATGTTCGAGGCCCGCCTCGAGCTCCTCGCCAGCCAGAGCAAGCCCCTCGAGCAGCGCCAGCTGGTTCGCGTCCACGTGGGCACGGCCGAGGTCCTCGGCGAGGTCGTCCTGCTCGACCAGCAGACCCTCGCGCCCGGCGAGCGCGGTCTGTGCCAGCTGCGCCTGCGGCAGCCGGTGGTGGCCGCGGCCGGCGACCGCTTCGTCGTCCGCCGCCACTCGCCCATGGAGACCCTCGGCGGGGGGACGATCCTGGCCCCCTCGCGTTGGCGTTTGAAACCCTTCAAGGGTTTCGTTCTGCAACGTTTGGCCCGGGAAGAGGCCGCCCTCGACGACGCGGGGCGCGCCCTGACCCTCCAGCTCGACGGCCTCGGCGCCGCCGCGCGCGTCGACCAGATCGCCAAGGCGGTCCAGTCGCCCAAGCCCGAGGTCGAGGCCCTGCTGGCCGAGCTCCTCGCGGCCAAGGCCGTGGTCGAGGTCTCGGGCGGCAAGGGCCAGCCGCGCTACCTGAGCGAGGCCGGCTTCCAAGCCGCCTGCGCCAAGTTGACCGACGCGCTCGAGGCCTATCACACGGCCCACCCGCTCCGCGACGGCCTGGCCCGCCTCGAGCTGCGCGCCCAGGCCAAGCTGGAGGACGGCACGCTCAAGGCGGCCCTCGAAGAGCTCCTCGCCGCGGGCGAGGTCGTCGAGCGCGCCCCGGGCTACGCCCGCGCCGGCTTCGAGGTCCAACTCGACGAGCCGGGCGAGGCCCTGGCCGCGGCGCTGGTCGCGCGCCTGGCCGAGGAGCGCTTCACCCCGCCCACCCGCGAGCAGCTCCTCGACGAGCTGACCCCCGAGGAGCTCAGCCTCGACGCGGCGGGCGACCTGCTCCAGACCCTCTGCGACCGCGAGACCCTGGTCGGCGTCGGCGACGAGCTGGTCCTGCACCCCGAGCGCTACGCCGAAGCGGTCAGCGCCCTGCGCGACCTCGCCAGCGCCGGCCCCTTCACCGCCAGCGCCTTCCGCGCCGCGATCGACTCCAACCGCCGCTACGTGATCCCGCTGCTGGAGCACTTCGACGCCGTCGGCCTGACCAAGCGCCAGGGCGACACGCGGGTCCTGGCCGAGTAGCGCGCCTACCGGGCCCTGAGGTGCTCGGTGTGCGCGGCGATGCTCTCGACCGCGTGGCCGATCTGGGCGAGCAAGGCGTGGATGTCCCAGGCCGTGCGGATCTTGGTCGCGCGCCCTTCCTCGTCCAGCCAGATC
Organism: uncultured bacterium; assembly: GCA_937911525.1. GTDB lineage: Bacteria > Planctomycetota > J058 > J058 > J058 > NORP233. Next base: position 939 of record CALDQK010000176.1, on the reverse strand, counting down.
GTGGACGAGCCGCGCACGTCGATCGGGTTGCCAGTGCCAGGCTTACCGACGAACTCGCCCTGGTGGGTCCCTTCGAAGCGAAACCACACCGTGCCCGAGCGGCCGCCCTCGCCCACGAGCACGTCCTCGACCGTGCAGCGCAGATCGGGGAAGGCTTCGCGCATGTTGCGCCAGTAGGGGAGGTATTGTTCGCCGCCGACGGCCTCGAGGTCGCCGCCCATGCCCTCCAGCCGCGCGTCGGGCCTGAGCAGGCTCCGCACGACCTGCTCGCCCTCAGCGAGCGAGCCGTTCCAGGCGCCCTGGGTCCAGGCTTCAGTGAAGGTCTCGAAGGCGCTGCTCATGGGTCCTCCAGAAAGGACCCCCAGCCTACAGGCACCAAGCCCCGACTTCGCCCTACCCAGCGCCCCGCGCAGGCGAGCGCCGTCCTCCGTGAATCTCGGTCAGGAGCTGCCGCCGAGTGCGACAGCTCCCTCCATTCCGAGTCATGAACGGGGAAAACTCGAAAACTCGAAAGAGGCAGCTCCGCTGAGCGCTCCCCGCGCTTTCCAGTTTTCCAGTTTTCTCAGTTCAATCTCCGAAACGCGAAGGAGCCGTCGCCCTAGCGACAGCTCCTCGACTCCGACGACTCGCGCACGGGCACGGCTGACCACTCCACACATCTCGGGCCTGGCCCCTGAGTGGCGCGAGGACGGTCAGGGGCGACTGGACGTGGCGCTTGAGGAAGGAAAGCAAGAAATGAGGAAGGAGAGGAGATCGGCAAGATCTGCGATCTCGGCCTCGAGGAGCGAAGCGTAGCCAGCGCTTCTCGAGTGACTGCTTTCGCCTGCCCGCCAGCCGCAGCCTTCCTGTCCTTCCTCATTTCTTGCTTTCCTCCCTCAAGCGCCACGTCTGGACGCCCTCGCCTCACGAGCGTGTGGCCCGAGTTGTGTGAGATCGTCA
>CALDQK010000175.1 GCA_937911525.1 uncultured bacterium | reverse complement strand
GCTTGAGCCGGCAGAAGTCGAGCACCATTTCGCCGGGCCCGATCGGCCCCTCGACGGCGACCCGGACCTGGTAGTTGTGCCCGTGCAGCTCCTCGCGCCCGCCGTCGGGGAACACGAGGAAGTGGCTCGCGGCGAAGTTGAAGTATTCCTTGTAGACCCGCACGCCAAAGCGCTTCATTGGTCAGTCACCTTTGCGGCTGAGAGCCGCTCTCTCCTGCCCCTACCCGTGCCCGAAGGAGCAAGGTCATGGTGCCCGAGGAGGCCGCGACAGCGCCTTCGAATTCGGGGTTGTATCGGGCCACACCCTCGCGAGGCGAGGGCGGCCGGACACGGCGACAAATGGAGGAAAGCAGGAATCGAGGAAGGACAGGAAGGCTGCTGTTGCCAGGCAGGCGAAGGCAGTCGCTCGAGCAGCGCAGTCTGCGGCGAGGGGCTTCGCAGCGTGGCTGCCGAGATCGCAGATTCTGCCGATCTCCTGTTCTTCCTCCTCTCCTGCTTTCCCTCGGAGATCGCCACGTCAAGTCGCCTCCGACCAGTCTCCGCCGTTGCGAAAGGGGCGACCAGGAGGCGCAGCAACTCGCGTGGCGAGGACTGGCAGGGCGCGTCGTTTGAACCGCAGAGACGCAGAGAACGCTGAGTTTTCGCAGAGAATGGCCCTTCGAGTTCGTGCTGCACGATTCGGCCTGCGGAGCCTCTGCGAACCTCTGCGTCCTCTGCGTCTCTGCGGTGAATCGATCGTCCTTGTGCTTTCGCCTCGCCAATCCCAGGCGGAGTCTCGCGACAGCTTCGGCACGGGGCTTCGCTTCGCTCACAAGACCTTGAACCCGATCATGGTCACGTCGTCGGCTTGCTCGACCTCGCCGCGGAACTCGTCGAGGGCGCGCTCGATCTTCCACAGCACGTACTCGACCTCGTGGTGGCCGTGAGCCGCGATCACCTCGTTGAGCCGGTCGTCGCCGAACTGCTCGCCGGCGGCGTCGATCGTCTCGCTCACTCCGTCGGTGAACTGCAGCACGAGGTCGCCCGGCTCGAGGTGGATCTCGAGCTCCTCCAGCGTCCGCTCGAAGAGGGGGCCTGCGTCGACGCCGAGCGCCATGCCGCGCTGACCGATCATTTGCAGCTGCGGGCTCCGCTTCGGGTTGAACAGGATCAGCTGGTTGTGGCCAGCGCGGGCGAAGCGGAGCTTGCGCTCCTCGAGCTCGAGGATCGCGTAGAAGGCGGTCACGAAGGTCCGCTCGTCGAGGTCGTTGAAGATGTCCTGGTTCGCCAGGCAGAGGGTCTGGGCGGCCGAGTCCAGCCCGCGCCCGTGGACCTCGATCAGCTTCTTGGCGAGGCCCATCAGGAGCGCGGCCTCGATCCCGTGGCCCGCGATGTCGCCGATCGCCACGCCCCAGGCGCCGTCCTTGGCCGGGAACAGGTGGTAGAAGTCGCCGCCGACCGCCTCGCAGGGCTTGTAGACGCGGCCGAACTCGTAGCCCGGCAGGCTGGGCAGGCTGGGGAGCAGGCGGAGCTGCTTGCTGCGGGCCTCGGCCAGCGAGCTCTCGCGCTGCGCGGCCCGGCTGGTCAGCTCGTCGATGTCGCGCTTGATCGCCTGCCAGCGCGACTCGTTCAGGCTGTCGGTGGTCTGGACGACGCCGCGCTCGCGCACCCCCGAGGCGGCCAGGCTGGCGCGCTTGGTCAGCTGCTCCAGCTCGGCGCGGGTCGCCGTGGGCGGGCCCTCGTGGGCCTGCTCGCACTCCTCGGAGAGGTGGCGCGCCACCAGCTCGACCGTCTTCTCGAAGGTCGCCGAGCCCTCGTCGGCGTCGAGGGTGATGTGCCCCTGCAGGCGCCGGCAGTAGGGGCAGAGCCAGCTGGCGAAGGCGTCCACCAGCGCGAAGCGCGGGTCCTCGGCCAGGGCGCGGCGCACCTGCCGGCGGCGGGTGATCGCGAGGTTGGCCTGCTCGATCGCGGCGGCCAGGTCCTCGCGCGGGCGGACGGCCGCGTCAGGGCGGCGGTAGTCCTCGCAGCGGGTGAGGTGGTCGCGCACGCCCGCCAGGAAGCGGTCGCTCTCCTCGTTGGGCGGGTCCTCGGGCTTGGGGCTCTGGCTGGGGTAGCTGACGTAGGTCCCCTCGCCGCAGTAGGGGCAATACCAGCGCTGCTCGAGGTCGCGCACGCGCCACAGGGCGTGGCGCGTGACCTTGCGGCGCAGCTTCTCGAGCTGGCGCGCGCGCGCGCCGGCCTCGATCTTCTCGCGCAGCTCCTCGGCCGGGCGCGGCTGTCCGCCGAGGACCTTGCGCGCCTTGCAGAGCGCGAGGTGGCCGGCCATGGACTCGAAGAAGGAGCGGTCGGGGGTGCCGCTGAGCTTGAAGTCCTGGGCCTTGGCGCAGAAGGGGCAGAGCCAGCGGCGGGTCTGGTCGAGGAGCTGGTAGGACTCGTCGCGCTGGAAGCGCTCGCGCAGGAGGTCGAGCCCGCGGCTGCGCTCGGTGCGGGTGCGGGCCTCGTCGAGGTCGCGCAATGAGCGCAGCTGGTCCTCGCCCTGCGAGAAGGGCTTGCAGGAGAGGAGGTGGCTGACCATGCGCTCGAGGAAGGGGGACTCCTCGGGCGCCTCGCCCCAGGCGCCGAAGTCGTCGAGCGCGTGCTGGGGCGGCGGCGCCGCGACCGACTCCAGGCAGTAGGGGCAGAGCCAGCGCTCGCCGGCGAACACGCGGAAGCGGCGGTCCTCGACCACGTGGCGGAGGATCCGCAGCTTGAACACCAGGTAGCGCGCGCGCTGGCGGAGGCGGTCGATCGGCTGAGGGTCGCTGTTGAAGTAGTTCCAGCCGCTGCAGCCGCGCACGAAGTGCAGCGTGAGCTTCTCCTCGATCGCCTCGTCCATGCGCAGGTCGCGCGCGCCGATCTTGAGGCAGTAGGGGCAGAGCCAGTTGTTGCCGCGCACGATCACGCGCCAGCGGTCGTCCTCGGCGAGGGCGTTCGCGACGTGCTTCTCGATGTTGCGGCGGCTGAGCATGGGCTACCTGCGCCGCGAGGCCTGGCGGTGCTCGGGCGCGGACTCGAGCTCCTCGACGAGGCGCAGGTAGCTCTCGAAGCGCTCCTCGTCGACCTCGCCCTCCTCGAGGGCCAGCCGTACCGCGCAGGAGGGCTCGCTCTTGTGCAGGCAGTTGCGGAACTTGCACCCCGCGGCGACCTCGCTGATCTCGCGGAAGCCGCGCGCCACGTCGCCGGGCGCGAGGTCCCACAGGCCGAAGCCGCGCAGCCCGGGCGTGTCGACCACGTAGCCGTCGCCGCTCGGGAGCGGGATCAGCTCCGCGGCGGTCGTGGTGTGGCGCCCGCGCCCGTCGTGCTCGGAGACCGCGCCGGTGCGCAGGTTCAGCCCGGGGCAGATCTCGTTCAGCAGGGTCGACTTGCCCACGCCCGAGGGGCCGACCACGGCCGAGATCCGTCCGCGGAAGGCCTCGGCCAGCTGGTCGGTGCCGAAGCCCGCCGACGCGCTCACGCAGAGGGCGGGGTAGCCGATCTCGGTGTAGACGCGCACGTCGGCCGCGATCAGCTCGGCGTAGGCGTCGTCGGCGAGGTCGACCTTGTTGAACACCAGGAAGGGCTCGAGGCCGTCGCGCTCGCAGCCCACGATCACGCGGTCGATGAAGTTGCGCTTGTAGGGCGGGTCGAGGACCGCCGTCACCACGAACACGCGGTCCACGTTGGCGCACACGATCTGGTCGCGCTTGAAGTCGCGCACGCGGCGCAGGGCGCTGCGGCGGGGGAGGATCTTCTCGATCACGCCCTCGGGCAGCTGCTCGTCGCCCTCCTCGTCGCTCGCCTCGTCGCCGGGCGCCTCGTCGCCGGGCGCCTCGCTGGGCTCCTGGGGGGCGGGCTCCTCGGTGATCAGGAGCTCGACCTCGTCACCGACCGCGAGGCGCTTGCCCAGCTTGCGGTGGATCCGCGCGCGCAGATCGCAGCGGACGACCCGACCCTCGCTCGCCACGAGGCTCTTGCCGCCTACGACCTTGATCACCGTGCCCTGCTGGCGCGCCACGTCCGCAGTATAGCCCTGGGCTACACGGTGGCCCGAGGTAAGGACTACGCGAGCAACGACTTGTGGGGAGGGCCTCCCCGAGGAGGGAAGGGGCACCCCGCCGCCCCCAGAGGGGGTCGGCTCGCTATAGTCCAGACGACGTGTTCAGCTACGACGACGTCATTACGGGCCGGCTCCTCTTGCACGACGGAGCCGTGGGACTGCCCGGCCTGTGGGCCGCGCTGCGGCTGGTCTCGCAGGGCGGCGGTCGCCTCGACTTTCGCGAGGCCCTGGCGCGCGGGCCCCTGGGCACCAGCACCGGGCAGCGGGTTCTCGAGCGGGCGGCCGAGAACGTGGCGGTCGTGCTCCAGGTCGAGGAGGACCGGACCCTCGCGCGCCTGATCCACCTCGAGCAGAGCGTCCCCGACGAGCGGATCCGCACCCTCTACGCCTACAACCGGGCCCAGGGCTTCCGCGAGAGCCTGGCCAGCCTGCTCCGGCGCGAGGGCCTGCTGACCGCCGACCACGCCGCGCGGCTCGCGGCGCAGGTCCAGCAGCACCTGAGCCCAGCCCGCCGCGGGCGGGCCCACGCCCTGACCCAGCTGGCCCACACCCTCGCGGCCCGCTACGGCCCCCACGAGGGCGAGCGCGTGCGCGAGGTGTTCGAGCTCTCGCTCTCGGGCGCCCAGCGCCGCCCCGAGCCGGGCAGCCGGACCCAGTCGGAGCAGACGGCGGGTGTGCCGGCGATGCCCCAGCAGAGCGGTCCCCAGCACGAGGAGGGCGCGCCGCACCCCAACCCGGGCCAGCCGAGCCCCTCGCCGCACCCGATCGAGGACACCGACCCCGACATCGAGACGCCGGACCTGAGCAAGCACGAGCCCCTCGCGGCCGCCGCGCGCCAGGGCGAGGAGCTGCGCCCCGAGGACTGCCCGATCTACGGCTACGAGATCGTGAAGGAGCTGGGCAAGGGCTCCATGGGCGTGGTCTACAAGGCGCGCAATATCTTCAGCGGCAAGGTCACGGCGCTCAAGATCCTGCCCCTGCGCCTGGCAGCCAAGACGCAATACCTCGAGCGCTTCAAGCGCGAGGCCATGGCGCTGATGCGGATCGACCACCCCAACGTGGTCCGCGGCTACGACTTCGGCGGCAGCGAGGACTACTACTACCTCGCGCTCGAGTTCATCGAGGGCGAGCCCCTCGACGAGCTCCTGGGCCGGGTCGGCAAGCTGAGCGAGCGCCAGGCCCTCGAGATCACCCGCCAGGTCGCGCTCGGCCTCGGCGCCGCCGACGAGCACGGCGTGATCCACCGCGACATCAAGCCCGAGAACGTGATGCTGACCCGCGAGGGCAGCGCCAAGATCTGCGACTTCGGGATCGTGAAGCTGACCGACATGAGCGAGAACTCGGTCACCATGGCCGGGACCACGGTCGGGACGCCCTTCTACATTTCGCCCGAGCAAGCGCGCGGCGAAGAGGACCTCGACATTCGCTCCGACATCTACTCGCTCGGGATCTCGCTCTTCCACCTGACCACGGGTCAGGTCCCCTTCACCGGGCGCTCGCAGGGCGCGATCCTCGTCCGTCACATCCTCGAGGAGGTCCCCGACCCGCGCACGGTCAACCCGGCGCTGAGCGAGGCGACCGCGACGCTGATCCTGCGCATGTGCCGCAAGAAGCGCGAAGAGCGGCACCAGAGCGCCGACGAGCTCGCGGCCGCGATCGAGGAGCTGCTCCGGGGGCTGCCGGCATGAAGGCGAAGGGTCGCTTCCTCACGGGGCTCGGGACTGCGGGGCTGAGCCTCTGCCTGAGCGGCTGCCCCAAGCCGCCGCCGCCCCCGCCGCCGCCGCCCCCGCCGCCCTCGTCGGGCAGCAGCGCGGGGGACCTCGACGAGGGGGGCGAAGACGCGGGCAGCGAGACGGGCGGCGAGGGCGGCCCGGCCGGCCCAGCTGGACCGGCCCTGCCGGAGGGGCCGCGTCTCGGGCGCGAGCAGCTGCTCGGCTACGACCCGGTCAAGGCCTTCGAGCCGGGGATCGCGGGCCAGGGGCCGCGCGGAATGCGCCGCGAGCTGCAGGGGACCGCGGCGACCGCCCTGGTCGAGCAGCTCAAGCGGGACAAGACCCCGACGCAGGCCCTGGACCTGGTCCTGGTCTCGTGGCACCGCGCGACGGAGGCCCAGGGCGACCGCTCGCAGCTGGTCGAGGCGACCATGGCGCGCCTGCGCAAGGACCTCGAGCTGCAGGTCGAGGGGCAGCCCGCGCTGGGGCGCTGGACCCGGGCGCTGGTGGATCGGGTGGACAGCCCCATGGAGCTGCGCGCGGGGCAGGTGTTCCTGGAGCAGGTGCGGCGGATCTGGCACCTGGCGAATCCGGTGCAGAAGCCGAAGCAGCGCTAGTTCGGCGAGTTCGGCGACCGAGCCTGGCGACGGAGCCCGACGACGGAGCCCGACGACGGAGCCCGACGACCGAGCCCGACGACCGAGCCCGACGACGGAGCCCGACGACGGAGCCCGACGACGGAGCCCGACGACGGAGCCCGACGACCGAGTCCGACGACGGAGCCCGACGACCGAGTCCGACGACCGAGCCTGGCGACCGAGCCCGACGACCGAGCCCGACGACGGAGTCCGACGAGGGAGTCCGACGACCGAGCCCGGCGACCGAGCCCGACGACCGAGCCCGACGACCGAG
>CALDQK010000174.1 GCA_937911525.1 uncultured bacterium | reverse complement strand
TGGTTGGAGGCCAGCCAAGCCGCCAGCGAACCAGGAGGAGGCGGCTCACGGGGACCGTCCGGCGAGGCGAAGGTGTCCGTCTCGTCGAAGTCCACTCGCCGCTGCTTGGTGGTCGGCAAGTCTGCGGGCGTCGCGTCTGCTGGTTCGTCGTTGGTCACCGAGGGTCGGCCTGCTCCTTCGCTACGCAGAGGTTGTCATGGGGAGCGCGAGCGCGCCAGGGCGACTCGGCGAAGCTCACAGGCCGAGGGCCTCGCCGACCGAGCGGGCGTAGAGGCGGAAGCCAGGGGTCGCGACGAGGGCCTCGAAGGGGACCCGCGCCCGGACCTGGCGGGCGCAGAGCTCGTGGGCGTCGAGGAGCGCGGTCTCGTCGTGGGGGCCCGCGACATGAGCCGCGGCCAAGCCCGCCGAGGCCGCCGCGCAGGCGACCCCGTAGGTGGAGCGATAGGTGGGGACCAGGACGGCGGAGGCCACCGCAGAGGTGGCGTAGCCAGCGAAGGGGTGGTCCTGGCTGCCGTCGCGCGAGGGGTCGTGGTAGATCGCGAGCACCTGCTCGGCCGCCTCGCGCAGCTCGTCGGGCTCGGCCTCGCCGGCGACCCACTTCTCGACCAGGCCCGCCACCTCGGCCAGGCGCTCCTCGTCGTCGGCCTCGGGCAGGAGCGAGAGGGCGAAGCGGGCGCAGTCCAGGGCGGCCAACGAGACGGTCTTGGGGTCGACCTCCAGGATCCCGGCCAGCCACAGGAGCCAGTCGCCGCGCTTGCACTCGTGCCAGGCGTGCCCGAGGTCGTCGGCGTAGCGGCGCCCCCACTCGATCGCCTCGACGCCCGCGGGGAGCCGCCGGAAGAGCGCGCTGACGCTCACGAGCCGCTCCTGTCCTTGCCAGAGCTCTGGCTGCCTGAGCTCTGGCTGGCTGAGCTCTGGCTGCTCAGGGCGAGCTGACCGCAGGCGGCCAGGATCCGATCCCCGCGCGGACGGCGGACCATGACCTTCTCGACCCCGCGCTCGAGGAGCAGGCGGCGGAAGCGCTCGACGGCCTCGTCGCTGGGCCGAGCGAAGGGCGCCCCCTCGTGCGGGTTGTAGGGGATCAGGTTGATCTTGACCTTCTCGGCCACGCCGCTCAGGCGGCGCGCCAGCTCGCGGGCCTGGCGCTCGCTGTCGTTCTCACCCGCGAGCAGCACGTATTCGAAGGTCACCCGGCGCCGTCCGCTCAGCGGCAGCTCGCGCACGACGGCCAGCAGGGCGTCCATGTCGAACTTCTTGTTGACCGGCATGATCCGGCTGCGGACCTCGTCGTCGGGCGCGTTGAGCGAGACCGCCAGGTTGACGTTGGTCCGCTCGAGGAAGGGCGCGATCCGGTCGGCCAGGCCCACGGTCGAGACCGTGATCCGGCGCTCGGGGAAGGCCAGCCCCTCGGGGTCGGTCAGGATCCGACACGCGGTGACCGTGCCCTCGAGGTTGTGCAAGGGCTCGCCCATGCCCATGAACACCAGGTTGGTCAGGCGGCGCTGGACCTGGCCGCCCTTGCCGCGGCCCATGGTGATCGTGCGGGTGTCGCCGCGGGCCGTCAGGATCCGCTCGGCGATCAGCACCTGCTCGGTGATCTCCCAGGGGGAGAGGTTCCGGGTCAGGCCCATGGTGGCGGTCCGACAGAAGGTGCAGCCCATGGCGCAGCCGACCTGGGTCGAGACGCAGAGGGTGCGCCGCTCGCCGTCGGGGATCAGGACCGACTCGACCTCGCGCCCGTCCTCGAGGCCGACCAGGAGCTTGGTCGTCCCGTCGGCGGCCCGGCGCTGGTCGCTGGGCTCGAGCCGCGGGAGCCGGGTCTCGCTGGCCAGCCGCTCGCGGAGCGCCTTGCTGAGGTTCGTCATCTCCGCGACGGACTCGACGCCGCGCCGCCACACCCAGCGGAAGACCTGGTCGCCGCGATAGGACTCGACCCCGCGCTCGGCGAGGGCCGCGCGCAGCTGCTCGCGGTCGTGGTCCTTGAGGTTCAGGCGTTCGGTCATGTGGCTCACACGGGAGACGGCGACGAGAGCTACCTCAGTGTGGCAGCAACACGTCGCCGTCGCAGGATTTCCAGGCAGGAACCCGGACTAGTCGATCTTGACCTCGATCGAGGTGGACTCTTCGCTGGTGCCCGCCGAGGTGGCGCCGGCCTCGCTCATCTCCTGGACCACCTCGGGGGGCGGCGGGGGAGCGAGGTGGATCTTGCCCTGGAGGATCTCCTCCAGCGCGATCTGGATCGGGTTGCGCGACTCGAGGTCGACGAGCTTGCGCTGCTTGCCCTTGACGAGCTCGCGGCAGCGCTTCTGGATCAGGGTGGTCAGCTCGAAGGTGCTCCCGACGAGCTCCTTGGCGCGGTCCCAGCGTTGCAGGTCCATGAATCCTCCACGTCGGCCCACAGGCGTCTGGGCCGAAGGGCGGGAGGATACCCGGGCCGAAGCGCATGTCCAGCCTCAAGTCCCTCCTTTTCGGAGACTTGCACGCATGGCCTCGGCCCAGGGGCAGCCGAGGCAGCCCTTGCGGCAGCACCCTTTACCGCGCTTGGCCGGAGGGAGGGGCGGCGGGCCCTGCGAGGCAAGTCCGCCCGGAGCCCCCGCAGGGGCCCTGCCAGCCCGGTAGAGCGGCACCCCGCGCAGGTCGCCCACGGTCAGTCGACGTTTGCTCACGGAGCGCAGTGTGCCACCTCAGACCTGCTCGGCGCCACGTTGAGCGGCACGAGCCAGCTGGCCATAGACGTCCAGGTAGAGAGGCAAGAAGCGATCCCGGGCCAGGCGCTGGCGGGCCACGCCGGCCACGTGCTGGCGCGAAGGCAGCTCGCCCAGGAGCCGCTCGAGGGCGGCCCGAAGCGCGCCTGGGTCCTCGCAGTCCGGCACTACCGCGCCCAGCTCCTCGAGCTCGACCAGGTCGCTGGTGTCCCCGATCTCGGGACCGACCAGGAGCGGGACGCCGCAGGCGAGGTATTCGGCGGCCTTGGTCGGGCTGGCGGCGCGGTTGACGGGGTCACGGCGGCGCAACAGCAGGCCGAGGTCGGCCGCGTTGAGGAAGGCCGGGACCTCGGTGTGGGGCACGCGGCGGACGGTGACCCGCTTGGGCGGGATCCCGCCCCGCTCGAGCACCTCGCGGGCGGGCTCGGGGTCGTGGGTCAGCACGAGCAGGTGGGCGTCGGGGCGCAGCTCCAGCGCGATCCGACCCGCGGCCGCGATCGCCTCGGGCAGCTGGTAGGGCACGAAGCTGCCCGCGTAGGCAATCAGGAAGCGGTCCTCGAGCCGGAGCCGCTTGCGGGTCGCGGCCCGCAGCTCGGGGTCCAGGCGGAAGGTGGCCGGGTCGTGGCCGCCCGGGATCACGACCGTCTTGACCCCCGCGCCGGGGTAGCGAGCCTCGAGCACGTCGCGCAGGGGGCGCGAGACCGCCAGGATCCGGCCTGCGCCCGCGCAGGCCCGCGACTCGGCGCGCCCGATCCGCCACAGGCCAGGGCGCAGCTTGAGCCCACGCGCCGCGCCGCTGCCGCTGTGGTGCATGGCGTGTTCGGCCAGGTAGTCCCCGCGCACGTCGTAGACGACCTTGATCCAGCGGCGGCGCTCCGCCAGCTTCGCCGCCATCGAGGCGGCCCACACGCCGCGGGCGTGGATCACGGTCGGCCGCTGCTCGCGCAGCTCCCAGCCCAGCTGGCGGACCGCGGCCGGCGTCCCGAGCCGGTCCTCGTAGGGCAGGTAGGGGAAGAGGCGCAGCTTGCCGGGCAGCTTGGCCTGGAGCTCGGCGAGCTTGGCGCGCCCCTCAGCGGTCAGGCGGTTGCGCGGGAAGAAGGGGTCGAAGCCGAGCAGCTCGAAGCGGAGGCCCGCCCCGTTGAGCACGCGCAACAAGTCGGCGACCTGCGACGCGAACACGGTCGAAGGGAAGCCCTCGGCCGCGGTCAGGAACACGTAGCGGGTGCTGCCCATGGAGGGAGGCTAACCGAGGCGAGATCGGGAGGGGGACCTTGCGCGAGCAGCGCTCGGGCACTAGTTTCGCGGCCACGCGAGGAGGCGCTCATGTCGGCCGAACACTTCCGAATCCTCGCCGCCGCGGCCATGGCCGACGGCGGCCTCGGCGACGCGGAGCGTCCCGTGCTGCTCATGGCCGCCAAGGACCTCGGCGTCCCTGAGAGCGAGGTCGAGGGGATCCTGGCCGAGTTCGCGGGCAAGCAGGACTTCGAGGCCGAGATCCCCAAGTCGCCCGCCGAGCGCGGCAAGGTGTTCAAGGCGCTGGTCGACCTGATCGCCGCCGACGGCGAGATCGACGAGGACGAGCAGAAGCTCTTCACCCGCGTGGCGCCCAAGTTCGGGCTCAACGAGCTCGAGGCCGAGGACATGCTCCACGCGGCCACCCGCAAGCGCATTTAGGCGGACCGCTACCCAGCGCGTGGCGGCCGAGCCTGCACCCTGGGTCGCGAGCGAAGAGGAGCTCCTCGCGCGCCTGCAGACCGACGCGGCCCTCGGGCTGAGTCCGGCCGAAGCCGCCACGCGGCTGAACCGCGACGGGCCCAACCTGCTGCGGAGCGTCGAGCGCCAGAGCGCCTGGGAGATCCTGCTCAACCAGCTCAAGAGCTTCATCGTCGCGCTCCTGCTGGCGGCCTGCGTCCTCTCGGCGCTCTTCGGCGACTGGCTCGAGGCCGCCGCGATCGGGCTGGTGCTGGTCGTCAACACGCTGCTGGGCTTCCTCACGGAGCTGCGCGCCGTGCGCTCCATGGAGGCCCTCCGCCAGCTCGGCAAGGTCGAGGCCCGGGTGGTGCGCGGCGGGAGGGAGCTGAGCCTCCCGGCCCAGGAGCTGGTGGCCGGCGACGTGGTCGTGCTCGAAGGCGGGGACGTGATCACCGCCGACCTGCGCCTGCTCGAGGCCTCCAAGCTCAAGGTCGACGAGTCGGCCCTGACGGGTGAGTCGGTCCCGGTCAGCAAGGGGGTCGGCCCCCTCGCGGCCGAAGTGCCCCTCGCGGAGCGGAGCAACCTGCTCTTCAAGGGCACGGCGCTCACGCGCGGCTCGGGGCGCGCCGTGGTGTGGGCCACCGGAATGAACACCGAGCTGGGCCGGATCGCGGCCCTGGTCGCCGAGGCCGAGAGCGCGCCTACGCCGCTCGAGGTGCGGCTCGAGCTGCTGGGCCGCAAGCTGGTCGCGGTCGCCCTCGGCGTGGCGGCGCTCACGACCCTGAGCGGGATCCTGACCGGACGCGGGGTCCTGCTCATGATCGAGACCGGGATCGCGCTCGCCGTGGCGGCGATCCCCGAGGGCTTGCCGGTCGTGGCGACCATGGCCCTGGCGCGCGGCATGTGGCGCCTCTCGCGCCGCGGGGCCCTGATCCGCAAGCTGCCGGCGGTCGAGACCCTCGGCGCGACGAGCGTGATCCTGACCGACAAGACCGGGACCCTGACCGAGAACCGGATGACGGTCACGCGGCTGGTGCTGGCGGCCGAGGGCGAGGTCGAGCTCAGCCCGGACGCCGGCTTTCAGGCCGAGGGCAAAGCGCTCGATCCAGCGCGGGGCGCCCTGCGCGAGGCGCTCTGGGTGGCCGCCCTCTGCAACAACGCGACCCTGGCCCACGGAGAGCAGCCAGCGATCGGCGATCCGCTCGAGGTCGCGCTCCTCGCCGCCGCGGAGCGGGGCGGCCTCCGTCGTCAGGCGCTGCTCGCCGCCGAGCCCGAGCTGCGGGAGGTGGCCTTCGACCCGGCCCTGCGCATGATGGCCACCTTCCACGGCGGCGAAGGCGGCGTGCGGGAGGCGGTCAAGGGCGGCCTGGAGCCGGTCCTCGCCGCCGCGACGCACGAGCTGCGGGGGGAGGAGCGGATCCTGCTGAGCGAGGAGCGCCGCGCCTGGTGGCTGGAGCGCAACGAGGCCCTGGCCGCGCGCGGGCTGCGGATCCTGGCCCTGGCCAGCCGAGAGGTCACCGAGCCCGAGGTGCGGGCCTACGAGCAGCTGACCTTCCTCGGGCTGGTCGCGCTCGAGGACCCGCCGCGCGCGGGCGTGCGCGAGGCGATCGCGGACTGTCGCCGGGCCGGAATCCGGGTCGTGATGGCCACCGGCGACCAGGCGGTCACGGGGCGCGCGATCGCGCAGGCCGTCGGGCTGGGCGAAGGGGAGGTCGTGACGGGCGGCGAGGTCGAGGCGGTCCTGGGCGACCCGGAGCGCCTGGCGCGGACGGACGTGTTCGCGCGCGTCGAGCCGGTCGAGAAGCTGCGCCTGGTCGAAGCCTTCCAGGCGTCGGGCGCCACGGTCGCCATGACCGGAGACGGCGTCAACGACGCCCCGGCCCTGCAGCGGGCCAACATCGGGGTCGCCATGGGGCAGCGCGGGACGCAGGTCGCGCGCGAGGCCGCCGACATGGTGCTCCAGGACGACTCCTTCGCCTCGATCGTGGTCGCCGTCCGCCAGGGGCGGGTGATCTTCGCCAACATTCGCAAGTTCGTCCTCTACCTCCTCTCCTGCAACGTGGCCGAGATCGGCGTGATCGTGTTCGCGACCCTGCTCGGCCTGCCGCTGCCTCTGCTGCCGCTCCAGATCCTGTTCCTGAACCTGGTCACCGACGTGTTCCCGGCCCTGGCCCTCGGCTTCGGCGAGGGAGACCCGGGCACCATGTCACGCCCGCCGCGCGATCCCCAAGAGCCGATGCTCGCGCAGCGCCACTGGTGGGAGATCCTCGGCTACGCGGGGCTGATCACGGTCGCCGTGCTGGGCGCCATGGCCCTCGCGCTGGGGCCCCTGGGCTACACGCAGCCGCGCGCGATCTCGGTCGCCTTCCTGACCCTGGGCTTCGCCCAGCTGTGGCACGTGTTCAACATGCGCGAGCCGGGCTCGGGCTTCCTCAGCAACGACGTGGTCCGCAACCCGCACGTGTGGGGGTCGCTGGGCCTCTGCTCGCTGCTCCTCGTCGCGACCGCCTACTTCGCGCCCCTGGCGCGGGTGTTGGCCGTCGAGCTCCCCGACGGGCGCGGCTGGCTGCTGGTGCTGGGCGCGAGCCTCGCCCCCTGGGCGCTGGGTCAGCTGCGCCACGCCCTGGTGCGGCGCGGCTGAGGTCACGGCCTGTCCCCTTGCAATGGGGCCGCGCGACTTCGTTAGGATCCGGGCGTGAGCGAGATCGCTGACCCCCCTCGTCGCCTGGAGCGCGCCCACCTCGAGGACCTGGTGGCTGCGCTGTGGGCCGCTGGTTACCGCGTGGTCGGGCCCGTCCGCGGCGACGACGCGATCGTGCTCGACGAGCTGCGCTCCGCGAGCGCGCTGCCCGTCGGCTGGACCGAGGAGCAGGACGCGGGGACCTATCGGCTCGCGCGCCGCGCGGACGAAGCGGTGTTCGGCTTCGCGACCGGGCCGCACTCCTTCAAGCGCTACCTCTTCCCGCCCGAGGCGCGGCTATGGCGCGCCAAGCGCAGCGCCGAGGGCTTCAGCGTCGAGCCCGAGCCGGCTCCCGAGCAGCCGCTGGCGCTCTTCGGCGTGCGCGGCTGCGACCTGGCAGCGATCCAGATCCAGGACCGCGTGTTCCTGGGCGGGCCCGAGCGCGACCCCGTCTACGCCAGCCGTCGCGAGGGCGCCTTCGTGATCGCGGTCCACTGCGGCGTCGCCGGGGGGACCTGCTTCTGCGTGTCCATGGACACGGGCCCGCGCGCGGGGCCGGGCTTCGACCTGGCCTTGACCGAGGTGCTCGAGCCCGAGCACCACTTCGTGGTCGAGGTCGGGAGCGAGCGCGGCGCCGAGCTGCTCGCGGGGCTGCCCTGCGCGCCCGCGAGCGAACCCGAGCGCGCCGCGGCCGAGGCGGTCGTGGCCGCGACCGCCGCCAGCATGGGGCGCAGCCTCGAGACGGCGGGGCTGCCGCGGCTCTTGCTCGACAACCTCGAGCACCCGCAGTGGGAGGAGGTCGCGACGCGCTGCCTGAGCTGCGCCAACTGCACCATGGTGTGCCCGACCTGCTTCTGCAGCTCGGTCGAGGACACGAGCGACCTCAGCGGCGAGCACGCCGAGCGCTGGCGGCGCTGGGACAGCTGCTTCACCCTCGGCCACTCCTACCTGCACGGCGGGAGCGTGCGGACCTCGACCGGCGCCCGCTACCGCCAGTGGATCACCCACAAGCTCGCGACCTGGTGGGAGCAGTTCGACACCTCGGGCTGCGTCGGCTGCGGCCGCTGTATCACCTGGTGTCCACCCGGGATCGACATCACCGCCGAAGCCAGCGCCCTGCGGGCCTCGGTCGCGGCCAGCCAGGAGGAGTCGCCGTGAAGAGCATCGCCGAGGAGCTCGCGAGCCTGCCCTTCAGCGAGGGGCTCCTGCCCGCGCACGTCGAGCTGATCGCCGGCTGCGGCAAGAACGAGGCCTATCAGCCGGGGGCCTACCTGCTGCGCGAGGGTCAGGAGGCGAACACCTTCTGGGCGATCCGCGCCGGCAAGGTCGCGCTCGAGCTGCACTGTCCCCGCCGCGGTTCGCTCGTGATCGAGACGATCGGGCCGGGTCAGGTCCTGGGCTGGAGCTGGCTCTTCCCGCCCTACCGGGCGCTCTTCGACGCGCGGGTGCTCGAGACGACCCGCGCGATCGCCTTCGACGGGGCCTGCCTGCGCGGCAAGGCCGAGCAGGACCACGAGCTCGGCTACCGGCTCATGAAGCGCGTGGCCAGCGTGTTCACCGAGCGCCTGGCCGCGACGCGCTACCAGCTGCTGGACGTGTATGGCGCCCAGCGCTGAGCCCGCCGCCGCCCTGCTCCCGCTCTTCGGCGGCCCGCTTCGCGGGCCTCGTCGCCTGCGGCGACATGGAATGCGCTCGGAGAGGCCCGCATGAGCCTCGACGCTCCAGCCCAACCGAAGGGGCCTCTCCTCCCGCTTCCTCTCCGCGTGGAGGCCGTCCGCCAGGAGACCAAGGACACCTGGACGCTGACGCTGGAGCGCCCGGCCGGCTACAGCTTCGCGCCGGGGCAGTTCGACATGCTCTACGCGTTCGGGATCGGCGAGGTCCCGATCAGCCACTCGGGCGACCCCGCGGACGCCTCGCTGATCCACACGATCCGCGCCGTGGGCGCCGTGACCCGCGCCCTGTGCGCGCTTCAGCCGGGCGACACCCTCGGGCTGCGCGGCCCCTTCGGGCGGCCCTGGCCGCTCGAGCAGGCCCGCGGCCGGCACGCGCTCTTCGTGGGCGGCGGGATCGGCCTGGCGCCCCTGCGGCCGGCGATCCTGGCCGCGCTCGCCGACCCGGTCGCCTATCCGCGGGTCACGGTCCTGAGCGGCTCGCGCACGCCCGCCGACCGGCTCTACCCGGCGGAGCTCGCCTCCTGGGGCGAGGGGCGCGGCGAGGTGCACGAGACGGTCGACGCGGCGAGCGAGGAGTGGCGCGGGAACGTGGGCGTGGTCACGACCCTGCTCCCCTTCGTGGACCTCAGCGGCCCGACGACGGCGTTCCTGTGCGGGCCCGAGATCATGATGCGCTTCACCGCCAACGCCTTGATCGGGCGGGGCGTCGCGCCCGAAGACGTGTTCGTCTCCATGGAGCGCAACATGCAGTGCGCCGTCGCGACCTGCGGCCACTGCCAGCTCGCCGGCAGCTTCGTGTGCAAGGACGGGCCGGTCTATGGCTACCCCGAAGTGGACCGGCTGATGCTGGTCCGGGAGCTCTGACGTGAGCGAGCGCCCGACCCTGGCCGTGTGGAAGTTCGCCTCCTGCGACGGCTGCCAGCTGACCCTGCTCGACTGCGAGGACGAGCTGCTGGCCATCGCCGGCGAGATCGAGATCGCGACCTTCCTCGAGCTGTCTTCGGCCAGCGTGGAGGGCCCCTACGACCTCTCGCTGGTCGAGGGATCGATCACGACCGCGCACGACGCGCAGCGGATCAAGGAGATCCGCGCGGCCTCGCGCCAGCTGATCACGATCGGCGCCTGCGCGACCTCGGGCGGGATCCAGGCCCTGCGCCAGTGGGCCGACGTGGAGGAGTTCACGCGCGCGGTCTACGCGCGGCCCGAGTGGATCTCGACCCTGGCGCGCTCGACCTCGATCGCCGACCACGTCCCGGTCGACTTCGAGCTGCGCGGCTGCCCGATCGACAAGCGCCAGCTGATCGAGGTGATCTCGGCCTTCCTGATCGGGCGCCGCCCCAACGTGCCGACCAGCTCGGTGTGCATGAGCTGCAAGCGAGCCGGGAACGTGTGCGTCAGCGTGGCCCGCGGCGTGCCCTGCCTGGGCCCCGTGACCCAGGACGGCTGCGGCGCGATCTGCCCCAGCTTCACCCGCGGCTGCTACGGCTGCTTCGGGCCGCAGGACTCGCCCAACACGGCCAGCATGTCCGAGCTCTGCCGCGAGCAGGGGCTGGGCGACGACGACCTGGTTCGGCTCTATCGGACCTTCAACGCCAACGCGCCCGCCTTCCGCGAGGCGTCGGAGGACGTCCATGAGCGCTGAGCCCGGGAGCGAGCAGCCGGCGGAGACGCGCACGATTCGGGTCGAGGCCCTGGCGCGGGTCGAGGGCGAGGGCGCCCTGACCGTGCGCGTGAAGGGCGAGGAGATCGAGACGGTGCGGCTGGAGATCTTCGAGCCGCCCCGCTTCTTCGAGGCCTTCCTGCGCGGTCGGCGCGGCTTCGAGGCGCCCGACCTGACCGCCCGGATCTGCGGGATCTGCCCCGTCGCCTATCAAATGAGCTCCGTGCACGCGCTCGAGGACGCGCTCGGCCTCGTGGTCGAGCCCCAGGTCGCGGCCCTGCGCCGGCTGCTCTACTGCGGCGAGTGGATCGAGAGCCACGTCCTGCACGCGTTCTTCCTCCACGCGCCCGACTTCCTCGGCTACCCCGACGCGATCTCCATGGCCGCGGACCACCGCGAGGTGGTCCAGCTCGGGCTCGCGATCAAGAAGGTCGGCAACGCGCTCGTGACCCGCCTCGGCGGCCGCGAGATCCACCCGGTCAACGTGCGCGTCGGCGGCTTCTACCGCGCCCCGCGCCCGAGCGAGCTGCGCGAGCTGGTGAGCGACCTCGAGCGCGCCCGCGACCAGACGCGGGAGGCCCTGCGCTGGGGGGCGACGCTGGACTACCCCGAGTGCGAGCGCGAGGTCGAGCTGGTCTCGCTGCACCACCCCGACGAATACCCCTTCAACCGCGGGCGCCTGGTCTCGAGCGAGGGCCTCGATATCGACGTGCACGACTTCGAGCAGCACGTGGAGGAGGTCCACGTCGAGCACAGCAACGCGCTCCAGGCGCGGCTGCGCGGGCGCGGCAACTACCTGACCGGCCCCAACGCCCGCTACTCGCTCAACTTCGCCCAGCTCTCGCCCCTGGCCCAGGAGGCCGCGCGCGAGGTCGGCCTCGGGCCCGTGTGCAAGAACCTCTACCAGAGCTTGCTGGTCCGTCTGGTCGAGGTGCTCTACGCCTTCGACGAGGCGCTGCGGATCATCGCTGCCTACGAGCCGCCGGCGCGCCACTACCTCGAGGCCGAGCCGCGCCCGGGGCGAGGAATGGCCTGCAGCGAGGCCCCGCGCGGGACGCTCTACCACCGCTACGACCTCGACGCCGCAGGGATCATCGAGGAGGCCGTGATCGTGCCCCCGACCAGCCAGAACCAGGCCGCGATCGAGGACGACCTGCGCGCGCTCCTCGTCGAGCAGCTGCCCCGTCACCCGGGCGAGGACCTGAGCGCGCTCCAGTTCGAGTGCGAGCGCACGATCCGCAACTACGACCCCTGTATCTCCTGCGCGACCCACTTCTTGCAGCTGAAGGTCGAGCGCCGTTGAGCCTGATCCTCGGCGTCGGCAACCGCCTGCGCGGGGACGACGCGGCGGGGCTGCTCGTGATCGAGGGCCTGCGCGCGGCCGCGCCGCCGGGGCTGCGCCTCGAGACCCTGGAGGGCACGGCCCTCGAGCTCTGCTCGCGCTGGGAGCCCGAGGAGCGGGTCGTGATCGTGGACGCGATGTCCGCGGGCGGCGCGCCCGGCGTTGTCCGCCGCTTCGACGCGCTGGCGGCGCCGATCCCGGCCGAGGCCTTCGACCTCTCGACCCACGCCCTCGGCCTGGCCCGCGGGATCGAGCTGGCCCGCGCGCTGGATCAGCTCCCGCGCGCGCTGCTCGTGATCGGGATCGAGGGCCAGCGCTTCGACTTCGACACCGCGCCGACCCCCGCCGTCGCAGCGGCCTGCGAAGCGCTGGTCAGGGAGCTGCTCTCCCAGGCATAGCCGCGTTAGCGCAGCAGCCGCTCGAGCTTCTTGTCACCGCGCGCGAGGTCACGCGGCGTCTTGCCCGCGGCGTCCTTGCTGGCAGGGTCGCAGCCCGCCTTGAGCAGGAGCTTGACCACCTTGGGGTGGCCCTTGGCGACGGCGAGGTGCAGCGCGGTCTGCCCGCTGAGGTTGCGCTCGGAGGGCTTGACGGACCCGAGCAAGGCGCGGACGACCTTGTCGTGTCCGTTCGCCGCGGCCGTCATGAGCGGGGTCAGCTCCTGGGGTCGGGCCAGGTTCAGGAAGTTGGGGTCGGCCGCGCTCAGCAGCTTCTTGATCGCCTTGTGCTTGCCCGTCATGGCCGCCACCCACAGCTCCTCGCAGCTCTCGAGGCGGGAGCGCTCGAAGACCGAGAGCGCCTTGCGATACCAGCTCGCCTTCTGCAGCGCGTAGAGCTGGAGCACGAGCTTGGTCCCCGCGGGGCCGGTCTGGCGCGCGAGCTCGACCATGGCGGGCAGGCGCTCCTTGACGCAGCGAGTGACCTCGGCGGCCGGGGCGGGGGACTGGCGAGCCAAGGCCTCTGCGGCGCCGGCCGCGATCCCTGCGGGAGACTTCTGCGCGAGCGCGGCCTCGATCAAGGCCACCACCAGCGAGGGGGCCAGGCTGGTGCCGCCGCAGCGGCTCAGGAGGGTGCAGCCGTTCTCCACGGCCAGGCGCGCGTCGGCCGGGCTGTTCTCGAGGAGTCGGGCTTCGATGCACTTGGCCATCAGGTCCCGGCAGCGCTGAGCGTCGTTGAGGCGCGAGGCGCACTCCGACGCGACCGAGTACATGAAGGCGCGGTTCTTGACCGTGATCACGTATTCCCGCGCCAGCTTGGCGTCGATCAGCGCCAGGGCCTCCTTCCACTGCTCGAGCCCGAAGCGGGCGCGGAACTCGAAGTAGTGGGCCCACCCGAGGAGCGCGGGAGAGGACTGGCTCTGCTGGAGGAGCGCTGCCTTGAGCGCCTGGACCTGCTCGAGGGCCTCGGCGAACTGGCGACGATCGAGCGCGCGCTCGACCTCCTTCATGCGCGCGTTGGGGTCACCCGCGGCCTCGCCTCCCTGGGGCGAGCCCTTGGAGCTCTTGGCCTTGGCGCGCAGCTCGGCCTGGCGCTCGAGCCACTTGGGATAGACCGCGGACTTGACGAAGCCGGTCATGTCGGGGTCCTTGCTGAAGTCACTCCAGAGCACGCCGTAGCGCTCGGTCAGCTCGTTGGCGACCTGCGCGAGCTTGGGCCAGTCTTCAGCCGCCAGCTCGAGGTCGAAGCGAGCCTCGAGCACGTGCTGGTCGAGGCCTGACTCGAGCGTCAAGGCCGCGCTCAAGGCCGCGCGCGCCTGCGCGAACTCCTTGGCCAGCGCGAGGAGGCGGGCCCGCTCGACGCCGAGGTAGGGGTCTTCGTGCCCGAGCAGCTCCCGGAGCCGCCGCAGACTAGCGAGCCCCAGCTCGGCGTCTCCCTTGGCGAGCGCGAGCTGCTTCTCGTGGAAGGGGAGCGCCGTGGAGTCCGGATAGGCCCGCCGGAAAGCTGCGACCGCCTCCTGGTAGGCCTCGAGCGAGACGTTGCCCGCCGCCCTGAGCCGGATCCGCAGCGCGAGGGGATCGCGATCTCGCTGCGCGGCAGGGAGCGCCATGATCTTGGCGAGGCACGCGGCGTAGCGGCGCTGCTGCAGGTCCTCGGTCGCCTTGCCGATCGCCTCGGCTAAGGGCAGCGCGTCGGCGCCTCTCGCCAGGACGCGCTGGAAGGCCTCCAGCAGGAGCGCCTTGAAGGTCCGCCCGTCGCTGAGGCCGCGCTGATCGACGATCCGCAGCTGGCCTCCCTCGGCCTCCAGGAAGAGCTCGCGGTAGGTGACGCCCTGGCTGAGCAAGGTGCGAAACACGAGGCGGGGAGGGCTGGGGCGGAAGCCGAGGAAGCGGACCCGGGCCCGCTCGTCGCGCTTCAGGCGCGCGACCCAGGCCCTGGCGGAAGGCGTCCCGCGCAGCACCCCCTTGATCATGGACTCGCGTTGATCGGCGGTGCCGGCGCCCTCCAGGGCCTTGGCGGCCACCCGTGCGACGTCGAAGCGCCGCTCCATGGGAGCCGGGTCACCCGCGTTGAGCGCGCGCGCCAGCTGCTGGCCGAGCTGCTGAGCGGCAGCTGGGTCGACGGGCTCCGCGCTCGCGAGCGAGCAACAGAGGAGCGTCATGAGCAGAGCCAGACGGGGAGCGATCACGAGGGCCTCCTGCTCGCCAGTCTATAGTCCGCATCCGTCACCAGGATCTGGACCTCTCGAACGACAAGGCGCTTGTGGTCAGGCCTGGAGCTCGCTCGTAGCGAGCCGACGAGTTGACACCCTGATCTGAAGATCCTGGTGGCGGAGGGGGGCCCGCAGGCATGACCTGGCTCGCGGACGTGGGGAACACGCTCTACCTCCCATGAAGAGCGGGCTAGCGAGCCAGGTCGTGCCGAGGACGGCCCAGGATGACCCTAGGCCGCAGCCTTCTCCACCGAGGAACGAGGTGGTGAAGGCTGCGGCCTAGGCCTTACTCAGCTGGGCTTCGAGCGCGCTCCTCGCCGCTGGGTCACCTCTGCCCCTCGATCAGCACGCGCTCGAGCAAGGCGGTCCTCGCCTGGAGCTGGGCGAGCTGCCAGGCGTTGAGCGCCAGCACGCAGGTCAGCAGCGCCGCGATCAGGGCCAGGGCCCAGCCCGGGACGCTCTGGGCCGCGCGCTCGCGTGGGCGGAGCGCGGGGAGCGGGACCTCCTCCTCGAAGCTCAGCTCGCTCGGGTAGGAGGGCAGCGAGCGCGGGGGCTCGAGGCGGCGGCGCTCGCTGGAGCGAGGGCGCTCGGCCTCGACGGGCTGGCGGCGACGGCGAGAGCTGGCCCCGCGCTCCTGCGCCTCGCCGACCAGGGCCCGCTGGCGCGCGCTGCTGCGCGGGAGGCCGGCCTTGGTGCCGCCAGGCCCGCGGCGGGGTGGTTCTTGGCGACCCGAGGAGCGGCGCGGAGCCTCCGCCGCGGGCTGGCGCTCGCTGCGCGAGCGGCGGCGCTCGGGCGGGATCGTGGGCGGGATCTGGGGCGCCCGCGGGGGACGGGGCCGCTCGTCGCGGACCTGCTGCAGCTTGCGCGAGCTGCGGGGGCGAGTCAGCGGCCAGGCGTCCGCCTTGCTCCCCAGGGGCGCGTCCCCGCGGAGCAAGCGGGTGAGGTCCGCGAGCAGCTCCTCGACCGTGGCGTAGCGCTGGGAGCGGTCCCAGGCCAGCGTCTTGGCGAGCACGTTGCGGAAGGCGCCGGGGAGCTCGGAGCCCGAGATCTGCTCGGGGGGCGGGAGGGGCGTGCGGCCCGCGATCACGCGGTTGAGCGAGTGCCCCAGGAAGGGCGGCTCGCCCGTGAGCAGGTAGTACCAGGTCAAGCCGAGCGAGTAGATATCGACCCGCCCGTCCACGTCGTGCACGCGGCCGATCTCGGGGGCCATGTAGACCGGGGTCCCGATCATGGCCCCCGGCAAGGTCAGGCCGCCCTCCTCCTCGAGGTCCTTGGCGAGGCCGAAGTCGATCAGCTTCACCTCGCCGCTGCGAGTGACGACCACGTTCTCGGCCTTCACGTCGCGGTGGATCACCTCGTTGCGGTGCAGGGTCTCGAGCGCCTTGGCGACCTCGCGCACGATCCGAGTCGCCTCGCGCGCCCCGTGGCGGCCGCGCCGCTGGATCCGCTCGTGGAGGTTCTCGCCCGCCACGTATTCCATCAGCAAGTAGTGCAGGCCCTCCTCGTTGGTGCCGACGTCCTGGACCTCGACCACGTTGGGGTGGCGCAGCTTGGCCGCCAGGCGCGCCTCGCGGAAGAAGCGCTCGACCCGCCGTGGCCGGTTGGCGCACTCGGGCTTGAGGACCTTGACCACCAGCTCCTTGTCGAGGCGCTCGTGGCGCGCGAGGTAGACCGCGCCCATGCCGCCCTCGGCCAGCTTGGTGTGGATCACCCAGGCGCTGGCCACGCGCTGCCCCAGGACGGGGTCCCCGCTGCGGCGCGGGTCGGGCGGCGCGATCGAGCTCCAGGGACAGGCCTCGCTCTCGGGCGGCGAGGCGATCGCGCGCTCGCGGGAGCTCGGGGCCTCCGAGATCGAGTCCTCGATCACCGAGAGGACCGAGGGCAGCGAAGGCGCGGGCTGCGCCGCGAGCCGCGTCTCGGGAGCCTCGCCCGCCTCCTCGCTGGACTCCTCGTCCAGCTCGTCCTCGGGGTCGCGGGGGGGCTGGCTCATGGCCGGGGTCGCGGCCGAGCTGGGCAAGAGCGCCGGCGGCTCCGAGCCGCCGGCGGAGGCGCCCACCGTGGCCGGCGCCTTGCGCGAACGCCGGAGGCGCCGCGAGGCCCGCCGGCTGCTCGAGCTGCAGCTCCGCCGCCGACGCAGGCGCGCCTTGGCCTCCTCCCGCTCCGCGGCCTCCTCGCGCTCTGCCTCGGGCTCGACCTCCTGGGCCGCCAGGACCTGCGCCCGCTCCGGCGCCATGGCGCCCGGCGCTTCGACCAAAGGGCGCGGGAGGGCCGGGACCTGGGGCTCCTCGGCCCCGGCCGCATTGGCCGCGCTCACGCCGACGGCGACGGGCTCTGATCCTGCCGGAGCGGGGCTGGTGAGGGAGCTCTTGATCCCGGCCTCGGCCAGCTCGCGCTGGGCGCGGGCGATCGCGAGCCGGGCCACGTCTCGCAGGGTCGTCATCACCCCGACGCCGCGCACTGCCACCGCGGCCACGGAGGGGACGCCTTGCGGGTTGAGGCGCTCGTTCAGCTCGAGCAGCGCGCGCGCGTCCTCGAGGTCGCGCTTGTTCCACTGCATCACGAGGGGCACCTCAGTCAGGGGCCGACCCAGGGTGCGGGGCGCCGCCTCGCGCAGCTCCTCGAGCGAAGCCTCGTTGTCGGCCATGCGGTCCGGCGCCGAGTCCGCTACGAACACCACCGCGTCCGCGCCGTTGAGCACGATCCGGCGAGTCGCCGCGTAGTAGGCCTGCCCCGGCACGGTGTAGAGCTGGAGCCGCACGGCGAGGTCTCCGACGCGGCCGAGGTCGAGGGGCATGAAGTCGAAGAAGAGCGTGCGCTCCCCGGCGGTCGCGACCGACGAGAGCTTTCCGCGCCGCTCGGGTGGCGCCTTGAGGTGAACTTGCTCGAGGTTGGTCGTCTTGCCCGCCAAGCCGGGTCCGTAGTAGACGATCTTCAAGCTCACCTCGCGCGCGGCGAGATCAACGTGCACGGTGGCCTCCAAGGTGAAGAGTGTTTCGTGCAGCGTTAATGCAAGCGGCACTCCAACCTCAAGCCAGGGCAAGGGAATAGCTGGCCGAGGGTCCGGAGCGTTAACCCCGGTTTACGTGCGGCAAGATTGGGTCGGATCTACCCGCCGAAGTTGAGGACGATGTCCTCGCGGGCAGCCCCGGCGGAGGTCTTGCCCTGGCCGATCGTCACGTCGTGGCAGTAGATCTGCTGCCCGGGTCGCTGCGGATCGATCAGCTTCAGGACCAGCTGCCCTCGCGCGCGGCTGGGGGGCTCGATCAAGAACACGTGCGTCCCGTCGGGCTCCATCCAGTTGGCGTAGGTCGTGATCTCCCAGCGCTCCTGGCCCTTGCCCATCGAGATCGTGCCGGCGAAGGGCCAGGCCATGGTCCCCAGGGGCGCGATCGCGGCCTGGACCGCCTGCGCGTCGAGCTCGAGCGGGACCCGCCCGTAGGACTTGTTGCCGATCAGGACCTGCGCCCCCGGAGGGCCCTTGATCCGCAACCCGCCGATCTTGGGCGGGTGGACGTAGCGCTGCTTGAGGCTCGGCCAGGCGATCGAAGCGGCGAGCAAGGCCAGCACGACCAGAGCGCTGGCGGCCAGGCCGAGCTTGAGCGAGAGCGGGGTGCTCCGGCGCCGCTCCTCGGCCCCTTCCCGCTCGACTTCGCGGGTGGCGCTCACGGGAGCGCGTCCAGGATCAGGCTGCTGACCGCTTCTTCCTCGTCCACCAGGCGCCGCAGTCGCTCGCCGCGGACCGAGAAGCCGTAGATCGCCCCGTTGCTGACCATGAACTGCTTGCCGGGGCCCTCCGCCTCCCGCAGGAGGACCTTGATCACCCCGCCGTGCGTGACCACGACCGCGCGCTCGTCTCGCCGCGCGATCGCGCGGATCGCGCGCAGGCTGCGCTGCTGGAACTCGGCGTAGGGCTCGGCCCCAGGGATCGCGTCCTTCTCGCCGCGGCGGCGGTAGCGCTCGACCTCGCCGGGGTGCGTCTCGGCCAGCTCGGCGAAGGTCTTGCCTTCGAGCAGGCCGAAGCTGCGCTCGCGCAGCTTGCGCGCCACGTGCGGGGCTCGCTCGAGGGCGCGCCCGATCGCGAGCGCCGTCTGGCGGGCCCGCAGCAGGTCGCTGGTGTAGATCGCGGGGGGCTCCTCGCCGCGAAAGCGGAGGGCGAGGCGGGCGCCGGCGTCCTGGGCCTGGTCGCGTCCGTTGGCGTTCAGGCCGACCTCGAGGTGGCCCTGGATCCGCCGCTCGCGGTTCCACTCCGTCTCGCCGTGCCGCACCACCCACAACCGCGCCATGGAGGTGGTTCTACTCGACCGGCCGCGCCCGGTCACGCGGAACTCGTGGTGCGCAGGGGCGCGGCGCCCCGAGTTGCCCCCCGGCCCGCCCCAGCGCGTAAGCTCCCGCCCATGAGCTACGCGACCTACAAGATCCTCCACCTCCTCGGCCTGATGCTCGTGTTCCTGTCCCTGGGCGGGCTGACCGTCCAGGCGCTCATGACCCCCGCCCAGCCGACCGGCGAGGGCGAGGAGGGCGCCGCGCCCGCGAAGCCGCCCGCCAAGGCGGCGCTCTTCGCCCTGCACGGCATCGGAATGCTCCTCCTGCTGGTGGCGGGCTTCGGGATCCTGGCCAAGCTCAAGCTCGGCTTCCCGGCTTGGGTCCACCCCAAGCTCTTGATCTGGCTGATCCTGGGCGCCGTGCCCGTGATCGCCAAGAAGGCGCCTCCGGCGCGGGTCCCGCTGCTCTTCGTGGTCACCCTCCTGGGGCTGGCCGCGGCCTACCTGGGCGTCATGAAGCCTTGGGCCGGCTAAGGGCTGCACAATCCGTTATCCTCCGCGCCCCCTACACAACGGCGCGAGGACGACGCAATGCAGACCGGCTCCTACCTCGACGGTTCCTGGTACCAGCCCAGCTCCGACAAGACGATCAAGAACCTCAACCCGGCCGACACCTCGGACGTGATCGCCGAGTTCCCCGCCGCGACCGCGGCCGACGTGGAGCGCGCGATCAAGGGCGCGAGCGAGGCCTTCGAGAGCTGGCGCAAGGTGCCCGCTCCCGAGCGCGCGCGCGTGTTCTGGCGCGCGGCCGAGATCGCCCGCGGGCGGGTCGACGAGCTGGGCGAGATCCTCTGCCGCGAAGAGGGCAAGGTCCTCGCCGAGGCCAAGGGCGAGATCCGCAAGGGGATCTCGGTGCTCGAATACTACGCGGGCGCCGGCTTCCGCCTCGAGGGGCGCACGATCCCGGCCGAGGGCCGCAACGTGTTCACCTACACGATCAAGCGCCCCCTGGGCGTGGTCGGCCTGATCACCCCCTGGAACTTCCCCTGGGCGATCCCGGTGTGGAAGGCGGCCCCGGCGCTGATCGCGGGCAACACCTGCGTGTTCAAGCCGAGCGAGCTGACCCCGGCCACCGCGACCGCCATGGTCGAGATCTTCGCCGAGGCGGGCCTGCCCAAGGGCTGCCTGCAAATGCTCGTCGGCTACGGCGAGGACGTGGGCCAGGCGATCGTGGACCACCCCGCGGTCAAGGCCGTGTCCTTCACCGGCAGCAACGCGGTCGGCTTCCACGTCAACACCTGCGCGGCCAAGCGCGGCGCCAAGGTGACCTGCGAGCTCGGCGGCAAGAACGCGATCATCGCCCTGGCCGACGCCGACGTGGACGCGGTCGTGGGCGCGGTCATGAACGGCGCCTTCGGCTCGACCGGTCAGCGCTGCACCG
>CALDQK010000173.1 GCA_937911525.1 uncultured bacterium | reverse complement strand
CCCGTCGAAGAACTCCTCGATCCGGGCCCGGTCGCCGGTGGCGGCCACGACCGCCACCTCCTTCAGGAAGAGCGCCAGCGCGAAGTGGGCCAGAGCACCGCCCTCACGCAGGACGCCCTCGCGGCTCATGCGCTTCCAGTCGAGGGTCCCGTCGCCGCGGCGGTAGCGGTCGAGCAGGCGCTCGCTGGCGCGGGGAGCCGCGACCTCCGGGCGGACGGTCAGGGCGAGGCGCGGGTCCGCGGCCGAGGTCCCGCGCAGGCCCTGCTGGTAGGCGGCCTCGAAGATCGCGCTCACCTCGGCCTGGCTGAGGCCGCCGCCGGTCGCGCTCGCCAGGCGCGTGTTGTAGCGCTGCGCCAGGCGGCGCAGGACGTCGACCTCGCTGGTCGCGCCCTTGAGGTCCTTGTATTCGGAGATCTTGTCGGGCCACCAGGCGTAGTTGCTCTTCTTGTAGGCCCGCCGCATCTCAGCCTGGTTCTTCAGCACGCCGTCGCTGTTCCCGACGTCCATGATCTCGCCCAGCATGCTCACGTTCTGGTCGTGGAGCATCCCGTGGAAGTAGTAGCGGCCGCCGCCGATCCCCCCCTGGAAGATCCCGGCCGTGCGGCCGACGCGCTCGACGAAGTTGCGGATCACGTCGGCGTCGCTGATCCCGCCGCTGCGGCCGACGCCCTTCAGCTCGGCCTCGATCTTGCCGCGCAGGCGCGCGACGAGGTTGCGCTTGCCCTGCTCCGTGAGCTTGTCGAGGTCCGAGACGCGCAGGTTCTCGCGCCCGCGCCGCACGTAGACCGCGATCGGCCGCCAGCCCTCGCTCTCGCTCCACTCCATGTAGGGCAGCTCGACGATCGCGACCGGCTCGTAGATCGCGACGCCCGCCTTGCGCAGGGTCTCGCTCTGCTGCCAGTCACGGACCGCCTCGGGCAGGGGGAAGGTGCCCGTGGCCTTCGAGTTGAAGCGGTTGTTGGCGTAGGGGGTCGGCCCGACGCCCTTGAGCACGTCCGAGGTCCCAGCTCCGTTGGGGTGCACCGTCTCGGCGCCGAGCACCGCGCGGCCGACCTCGTTGTGGGCCAGGCCCGCGCGCAGGTCGCCGTGGCCCGAGCCGGCGTTGACGAGCATGCGCCCGTAGAGGTCGAGGGCCACGGCCTCGCGCGAGCTGCCGCTCGGGAGCGAGACCTCGCCGCTGAGCATGGCGATCCGCGCGTTGGGGATCCGCTCCATCGAGAGGACCTTGGTCTTGTTGGCGCCGACCACCTCCTTGAGCGTGTGGCGCGACAGCGCCTCCGCGTCGACTGGGGGGGCGCGCGCGGGGCCCGTCGTGCGGGGCCGCGAGGTGAAGGCGATCTCGAGCAGGCTCAGCTTCTGCCTCAGCTCGGAGATCCCCACGTCGGCGGTCGTGCGCGGGCTCTGGCTCAGGGCGCGCTCGGCGTCGGCCTTGAAGCGCTGGAGGTCGAACTGGCCCTGGCTGAGGGCCGTGACGTGCTCGCCCAGGCGCAGCTTGGGGCCCAGCTCCCTGAGGAAAGGGTCGCGGTAGAGCAGCTCCAGGAAGCCCTGGCCGGCCGCCTGCCGCTCCGCGGGGGCCGCGCTCCGGACCTTGTGGGCCTCCGAGACGAGGTCCAGGACGTCGCCGCCGAAGGGGTGGGGCTGGGCTGGCTGACTGAGGGCAGGTAGCCCGAGCGCCAGGAAGAGCAGGAGCAGATGGGCGATTCGCTTCACGCTCGCGCGTGGCGCAAGGTCCGGGCCAAGCGAGCAGGGCGCTAAGTCGAGCCCGCGACATGCTTTCGGGTCGCCGGCTGAAACCGATTCGGATCGGTGAGACCGACGGTGGCGGATTGGCGCGGGATCTTAAAGATCTCGCCCGCAGCGACTTGCGCCCCTACTTGTGCTTCGGATCGGCGCGCCAGCTGATCGCGAGCGCGGGGTCGTTCTTGGCCGTGCTGCGCAGCCAGTCGCCAGGGCCCATGCCGCCCTTGCCGGGGTCGAAGTCCTCGGGGATCCACTCGACGGTGGCGTCGGCCTTGGTCACGTTCCAGCCGTCGGGGTGGTTGCCGTAGTCGCCGGGGAGGGTGCCCTTGGGTGGGTCCTCGCTGATCCGCACGCCGCGGTCGGCGCCGAGGACGACGGTCGAGCGCACGTTGCGGTTCAGCCCGCGGCGGGTCATGCCGTAGCTCAGCTCCTCGGTCTGGAGCAGGGTCGGGTCGTCGCCGTGGACCCAGGGCGGGCGCGTGTTGTTGCCTCCCTGCTTGCTGGTCGACCAGGACCAGAGGCGCATGTTCTCGCGCACCTCGCTGTTCTGGATCGGCACGTAGAGGTCCACCGAGCTGGGGCAAACGAAGCCCTCGGGGTTGTCGTGGTAGCCGTACCAGAGGATCGAGCGCACGGACTTGGTCGGGTGATTCGTGCTCGCGTCGCCCGAGAGCTTGCCGGTCGCGCCCACGTGCGGGAGGAAGCGCTTGTCGTCGCCGTATTGCACGTAGGCCAGCGCGATCTGGCGCAGGTTGTTGGCGCAGCGCGAGCTCGCCGAGCGCTCGCGCGCCGCGAACACGGTCGGCTGGAGGAAGAGCGCCAGCAGCGAGATCAGGAAGATCGCGAGCAGCACGTCGGCGAGGCCGGCGCGGCGAGCGTGGAGGTTCATGGGGGCTCTCTGCGGTTCGGAGGCCGGTGCGTGGAGTGGGAGGCTAGCGGTCAGCGCGCCAGCTGATCGCGAGGAAGCCCTGGCGCTTGCCGGTGCCGCGCAGCCACTCGCCGGCGGGGGTCCCCTCACCGCTGGGGTCGGCGGTGGTGGGAATGAACTCGCTGGAGGCGTCGGCGCGGGTCACGGCCCAGCCCTCGCTGTGGTTGCCAATGTCGCCGGGGGCCACGCTGCGGGCGGGCTGGTCGGTGGTGCGCACGCCGCGATCGGCCAGCAGCACGGCCGTCGAGCGCACGTTGCTGTTCATTCCCTTGCGGGTCCAGCCGTAGCTCAGCTCCTCGGTCTGGAGCAGGCTGGGGTCGAAGCCGTGCTCGAGGGGCGAACGCTCCTTGTCGCCCGGCTCCTTGCTGGTCGACCAGTTCCAGAGGCGCAGGTCGTCGCGGACGGCCTTGTTCTGGATCGGCACGTAGACGTCGATCGAGCTGGGGCAGATCGCGCCCTCAGGGTTGTCGTGGTAGCCATACCAGTAGAGCGAGCGCACGACCTTGGGCGCGTGGTTGCTGCTCGCGTCCCCCGAGAGCTGGCGCAGGGGGCCGACGTGGGGGAAGTAGCGCTTGTCGTCGGAGTACTGGATCGCAGCCAAGGCGAGCTGCCGTTGGTTGCTCATGCACTTGGTCTTATTGGCCTTGTAGTGGCCGTGGTAGTGGAAGCTCGGCAGCAGCAGGGTCACCAGGATCGTGCCGATGAAGATCAGCAGCACGACCTCGGCCAAGTTCAGGGAGCGGCGACTCATGGGGCCTAGGACCCGCGAGCCTCGTCCCGGTTCACTCCCGCCGCTAGTGCCTAGCGGCCCAGGACTTCCGCCAGGAGGAGCTTCATGCGTCGCTCCCTCGTTGGCCCAGCCCCACCGGGCAGCTCACGCCCGTGCCGCCCAGGCCGCAGTAGCCGTTGGGGTTCTTGGCCAGGTACTGCTGGTGATAGGCCTCGGCGTAGTAGAACTCGCCCGCGGCGAGGATCTCGGTCGTGATCGCCCCGTGGCCGGCCGCGCTCAGCTGCTCCTGGTAGGCGGCCTTGCTCTGCTCGGCGGCCTGGCGCTGGGCTTCGCTCGTGACGTAGATCCCCGAGCGGTACTGGGTGCCGACGTCGTTGCCCTGGCGCATGCCCTGGGTCGGGTCGTGGCTCTCCCAGAACACCTTGAGCAGCTGCGCGAAGGAGACCTGGTCGGGGTCGTAGATCACGCGCACGAGCTCGTTGTGGCCGGTCTTGCCCGAGCAGACCTCCTCGTAGGTCGGGTGCGGCGTGAAGCCTGCTCCGTAGCCGACGGCGGTCGCGCTGACCCCCTCGACTTGCCAGAACTTGCGCTCGGCGCCCCAGAAGCAGCCCAGGCCGAACTGGACCTCCTCGCTCCCCGCCGGGAAGGGCGGCAGGATCCGGTTGCCGCTCACGAAGTGCAGCTCGGGCACCTCGAAGGGGCAGGCGTCGCGCCCCGGCAGCGCGGCCTCGGGGGTCGGGAGCTGGGTCTTGTGCTTGGGGACGAAGAAGAGCATGAGCTCACCTCTCAGCGGGGCCCCCAAGCTCGCTCGGATCGGCGGAGTTCCCAAGGGATAAGGAGCGGCCTGTTAGGGTGCCGGGTCATGGTGGAGACCCTCAACGCCACCGCCCTGGCCGAGTTCGACCGCTTGCTGGGCGAGCTACCCCGCGCCGGCGCGCGCGCGCGACCCCCGACCCTGCAGCGCTTGCTGGCGCTCGCGGCGCACCTCCTCGAGAGCGAGGCCGGCGTCGAGGCGCTCGCAGAGCGCGGCGGAGCCATTGAAGAGGCGGGCTTCTTCCGGGACACCGCGTGGGCCGACCCCAGCCGGCTGCTGCCGCCGCTGGTCCGCTCGGGCCTGCTCGCCGAGGGGCCGACCGGCACCACCGAGTCCCTGAGCGAGCTGCGGATGCTGGCCCTGGCGCAGGGGCGCTGCCGCTCGGAGCGCGCCAGCGCGGAGGAGGCGGCGGCCTTCCTGGAGGCGGCCCTCGTCCTCTGCCTGGACCTGCTCTTCCCCGTCCGCGGCACCGAGGCCAGCCGCGACCCCACGCCGGGGCGGCGGCGAGCCGAGCGCCTGTGCGCCTACCTCGGGCGGGCCTTCTCGCTGGAGGGGCTGCTGGGGGTGCTGACGGTCGAGGTCGAGCAGGTGCTCAGCCAGCGCCAGATCCAGCTCGAGCGGGTGCACGAGCTGCTCGACCAGGCCGAGCGGGTGCCGCTGAGCGAAGGCCGCGCGCGGCCCGAGCGGCTGGAGCGCTTCCTGCGCGCGCGCTCGGGCCCCACTCCCCTCAGCGAGCGCCACCGCGACCCCGAGGCCTACCGCGCCGCGCTGGCTCAGCTCGGCCAGCAGGAGCGCTGCGTCGAAGCGCGCGCCCTGGGGCGCTCGCTGCGCATGACCGGGCTGGCCTGCCCGCAGCACGCCGTCCTGCTGGGCGAGCACTTCGCCGAGAGCGAGACGGTCGAGCTGGCGCTGCGCTTGAACGCGCCGGGGCAGGTCGAGCTGGCTCGCCAGCAGCGGCTCTTTCAGCGCCTGGTGCGCGAGTGCGTCCGCCCGGCCACGGCGGGGTCGCTCTACGGGCTGGCGCGGGTGCTCGAGGCGGGGCTCCTCTCGCGGCCCGAGGTCGAGGCCGGCTTGCGGCGGCTCTTCGCCTTGGAGTTGGCCCCCAGCGTCACCGCGCGCCTGCGGGCGCGCTTCGGCGACGAAGCGGACCTGAGCGCGCACCTGATCGCTGGAGCGGTCAACGTGCTGGGGCAGCCGCTGGGGTTGGGCCAAGGCAACAACCCGACCTGCCAGTCGGCGCGCGGGCTGAGCCTGTGGGCGCAGCTCGCGCCAGGGCACCTGCTCGCGCAGCTGGCCTGCGCGGCGCGCGCGGACCGGCTGGAGTACCTCTTCGAGGGCGAGCTCTTGTCCAGCGCCGACCTGGTCGACAAGGGCCTGGCGCGCGAGCTGGACCACTCCCTCGACGCGGCGTCGCTCTTGCTCGTGCCGCACCTCGACCGGATCTACGACGCCATGATGGAGCGGACCCTCGAGCGCGAGGGGGACGGGCACCGCTGGGTCAACCCGGCGCTCTACGGGCCCTGGGTCGGCAGCCGCATGGCGGCGGTGTGCGAGCTCGAGTTCCGCGAGTTGGTGCGGCGCTTCTACGCCAGCCACCACCCGGGCTACAGCGGCCACTACGGCATGATCCACCCCACGCCGGTCGGGCTCTTCGTGACCGACTCGGGCGGGCGCCTGCTCGGCCGGCACGCGGTGACCCTCCAGCGGGTCCGGGTCGATCCCCAGGGCGAAGTGCGGGCCTACTTCTTCAACCCCAACAACGACAGCCGCCAGGACTGGGGGCAGGGGATCGTGGTCGAGGTCGCCGGGCACGGGGAGCTCGAGGGCGAGAGCTCGCTGCCCTTCGCGCACTTCGCCAGCCGGCTCTACGCCTTCCACTACACGCTCTACGAGGAGGAGGCTGGGGCCGCAGTGCCCGAGGCGGAGGTGCTCGCGGTGGAGCGCCTGGCCGGGGAGAGCTGGGGGCGCTCCTTCGCGCCGGGGGAGGTTCGCTTCGGCCCGCCGAGCGCGCCGGCGGGATAGGCTCGCTCCGTGCAAGTGGGTCGCTACGAGGTGCGCGGCGAGCTCGGGCGCGGCGCCATGGGCGTGGTCTATCGGGCCTACGACCCGCAGCTGGGGCGCGAGGTCGCGCTCAAGGCGCTGCTCCAGGCCGTGGAGGACGAGGAGGAGCGCGCGCGCTTCCTCAACGAGGGCCGCACCGCCAAGGGCGTGGAGCACCCCAACGTGCTCGCGGTGCACGGCATGGGCCTGGTCGAGGGGCGGCTCTTCTTGGCCATGGACCTGGCCGAGGGCGGCTCCCTCGCCGATCGCCTGCGTGAGCACGGCGCGCTGCCGGCGCGCGAGGCGGCCGGAGTGATCGCCCAGGTCGCGCGCGGGCTAGGGGCCTTGCATGCGGCGCGGATCCTGCACCGCGACCTCAAGCCCGAGAACGTGCTCTTCCAGGCGGGGCGCCCGGTGCTGGCCGACTTCGGGCTGGCCCGCGCGCTCGACCGCGAGACGCGGATCACCCAGACCGGTCAAATGCTCGGGACCCCCTCCTACATGGCGCCCGAGCAGGCACGCGGCCAGCACACCGAGTTCGGTCCGGCGACCGACGTCTACGGCCTGGGGGCGGTGCTCTACCAGTGCCTGTGTGGGCAGCCGCCCTTCCGGGGCGCGAGCCTGCTCGACCTGCTGGATCAGATCGTGAACGCCGCGCCGCCGCCGCTGCGCGGGGCGGCTCCTGGAGTGGATCCGGCGCTGGAGGCGATCTGCCTGCGCTGCCTGGCCAAGGACCCTGCCCAGCGCTACCCCAGCGCAGGGGCCCTGGCCGACGCCCTCGACGAGTGGCTGCGCCGCGAGGGAGGTCTTGCCAAGAGCGGGGGAGGAGTGTGGGTCGGGCTCGGGGTCGTGCTCCTGGTTGCGCTTGGCGGGCTGGGGGTGGCGTTGGCCCGGGGGGTGACCTCCTCGCCGCCGGCGCAGCCGACCTCGACGAGCGCGGCGCCGCCGCAGCCGAGGCCGACGCCAACCCCCGCGGAGGACCCCCACAGCGGGCCAGTGCGGCTCGAGCTGCTCGAGCCTCCGCGACCGACCTGGGGTCAGGACATCGAGCTGAAGCTGCGCTTGAGCGGCGCGCAGAGCGCGCATATCCGCTCGGGGAGCGAGGGGTTTGGGGAGTTCCGCGAGGGTGAGGGAACCCTGGTCGTTCCGCTGCCAGTGGGGGTGAATCAGCGCCTCGAGCTGCGTCCGGTAGTGGAGGGAGAGCAGGCGGGTGAGGGCGTGGACCTGAGCGTGACCCGTCACCGCGCGCCCGAGTGGTTCCTCTACCTGCCGCGCGCCGCGCGTCCGCCGACGATCCCCCCGTGGCTCGTGATCCTCGAGCAGCCGCCCGGCGTCTATCGCACCCGCTCCCCCTTCAAGCTGCTCCAGGTGTGTTGGGTCCCAGGGGGAGAGGTGGAGGTCCTCGACGAGAAGGGCAAGGGGCGCGTCGTCCGGGTCGAGGGAGTGTTCGTCGGCCGCGACGAGGTGCACGGCGACTTCTTCGCGCACTTCCTTGCCCAGAGCGGGCGAAGGGTGGCCCAGGAGATGACCTTGGCTCCCGCTCCGGTGGATTGGCTCGCAGCAGCGGCCTACGCTCGCTGGGCCGGCGGGCGCCTCCCCAGCGAGGCAGAGTGGTGCCTCGCTGCCTACGGAGGGCGAGGGCGCTCACGTCCCTACCCCTGGGGCGATCAGACGCCGCGCAGCGTCGGGGCCGTGCTGCCCGAAGCCGGCGCGCAGGCGCGGAAGCTGGTCTACGACTCGCACCAGGACGTGACCCCCGACGGCGTGCGCGGGCTGGGTGGCAACGTGCGCGAGTGGGTGCTCGAGCGCTTCCTCCCGCTGCGCCCCCAGGGAGACCCTTGGGGTGAGGTGCCCGCCTGGCCTGGACCCGGCGTCTTTCCTGGCTTGGTGCGCGGCGGCTCCTTCTGCTCAAGCGGGGCAGGACGGCGGGGTCGCAGCTCGGCGCCCAGCGCGGACTACTTCGAGCCCAAGTTCGGCCACATGGTCCGTTCGCCGCCCAAGGGGGACGTCGGGTTCCGCGTTGTGCTCGACCTCGCCGGGCGCTCCCGGGCGGTCGCGCGGAAGCTGCGCTGGAAGGTCGAGCTCTCCCGCTTCGAGCTGCGGGGCGAGGGCCAGCCCTATCCCCCGCCACGCCCCGAGGACCTGGTGCGCCTCCCCGGCCGGCCCCGCGAGATCGAGGCGATCGACTTCTCGCCCCTCGGGACTCCGTGGCCGCGTCACCTCCGCGGCTGGGAGCAGGTCCCGCAGGAGGGCCCCTTCCACCTGCGCGCCACCGGCAAGGTCAAGCTCTCGGCGGGGGCTTGGGGCGTGGCCACGGTCTCCGACGACGGCGTCCGCCTCGGCTGGCGCCCCGCGGGATCGAGGGAGCCCTTCCGACGGCTGATCGACCGCTACGACGAGCACTACGCGACCCTCGACCGAGCGCGCTTCGAGCTCGAGCGCGAGACTCGGGTCGAGTTCGAGCTCGAGTACTACAACGGAGTCGGCGGGAGCGCGCTGCGCTTCGAGTTCTTCCCGCTCCCCCACCACCCAAGCGTGGACTAGCGGTAGGGGCGGGGGTTACATGTACCCCCGCCCGCTTGGGGGTCGAGCGTGGGAGGAGAGAGACTCTTCGCCACAGCGCGAGCCAAGCGGGTCAGAAGGTCCTCCCCAGAGACAGATAGGCTGAGCGGCGACCCTCCTCCGCCTGACCGTAGGCGAGGTAGAAGGGCCCCAGCAGCGTCTCGACCCCCACGAAGACGCTCCCGGCGTAGACGATCTCGTCGAAGAGCGTCCTGAGCTTGTCGTCGGCGACCTGCCCGGCCTCGAAGGACGCGCCGACGTAGAGCGGAAAGCCCAGCAGGCCGCCCCGGGTGCCCGCCAACTGGCGATAGACGATCGCGCGCCCGGCGAAGGCGTGCTGGCCCTGGAGCTCGCGCGGCTGGAAGCCCGAGAGGTTCAGGAACCCGCCGAGCTGGCCGAGTCGATTGATCGGCAGCGTCCCCTCCAGGGCGGTCACGAAGGACCCAGCCAGCACGAGGGTGTTGCCCCACAGGGTCACGGCCTGGGCGAGGTTCCCCTCGAGGCGCTGGTAGCGCTCGTCGGCCCCCAGCTCCTTGTCGCTGTAGCTGTAGCTGAGCTGGCCCCGCGTTCCCCAGTTGGGGAAGTTGCGGCTGTCGAAGGTGTCGACCTGGAGGCGGACGCGGTAGTAGGCGTCGTCGAGGCTGAAGCTGCGGAAGGTGGGCGAGGCGCTCGACTCCTTGCGCGCGTCTCCGAAGACCCGGAAGACTCCAGCTCGAATGTCACCCCAGTTCCCCAGCTGACGCCCCGCCTCGAGCGCTCCAGCCGCGGTGCGGACGTCGTAATCAGCGACCGGTTCGCCGTCCTGGAGGACCTCGACCGGGAAGGTGGAGAGCGTGAGCTGTCTTCCTCGTGTTGCCCCTGGCTCGGCCGGGCGGAGTCGCGAAAGCGCTGGTGCCGCTGCTCCTCTCGGGGGTCCTGGTCTCGGCCGTGTGGGCGCTCAGCCGCCAGGGCAATCGGGCCCTGCTCGCGCTGGCGCTCGTCCTGTGCCTGCCCGCCATTGGCCTGCGCTGGGCGGGCCTCGCTCTCGAGACCCCAGCCAGCCTCACGATCCTGCAGCTCGCCGCGGAGATCGCATTCCTGGGCCTGACGACCCTCTGCGTGCTGTGGCTCGTCCTCCGGAGCGAGGAGGTAACGCCCGACACCCTCTGCGGCGGCGTCGCCGTCTACCTGCTCTTTGGCTTCGCCTTCGCCGATCTCTACCAGCTCCTGGCGCTGCTGGAGCCTCAAGCCTTCCGCCCACCTCTGCAGGACCCGGTCGACGGGATCTACTTCAGCTTCGTCACCCTGACGACCCTCGGATACGGCGACGTCGTCCCCGTCTCTCGCCCTGCGAGGGGCTACGCCCTCATCGAGGCGCTGATCGCGCAGGTCTATCTGGCGATCCTCGTCGCGCGCCTGGTCGGTCAGCACCTCGCCAGCCACGACGCTGCGACGAGCTCGCTCCCGGAAGACGCCCCCCCCGGCGCGAAGGAAGCTGTCGAGTGAAGGGTGCGCGCGGCTAGGGCGCTAGTGCTAGTCCCAGCTCTCCAGCAAGGCCTCGGCGCCGGGGCGGAGAGCGGGGTCGCGGGGGAAGCGGTCGGGTCGCGCCACGGCCTCCTGGAGCAGCGCCTTGGCCTTCGCCTCCTGCTCGCGGGCGGCGAGGACCTTGGCGAGCAGGAGCGCGTGCTCCAGGCTGGGGCGGGCTTCGTGGCAGGCCCGCGCCAGCCGCTCGGCCAGGGCCAGGTCGGCCTCGGGGGCGCCGCTCGCGAAGAGCTTGGCGATCCAGGGCAGGGTCGCCAGGCGGAGGTGGAGCGTGGCGAGGGTCGCCTGGGCGGCGAGTTCGCCGGGGTCGGCCGCCAGGGCTGCCTCGGCCGCGAACTGAACCTTCACCGCCCAGTCGTCGCGATCGAACATGGGCTGGAGGTGGGTCACGCCGCCCAGGGACCAGGCGAGCTGGCCGAGGAGGGCGGGCGACGGGGCCTCGCCCGCTGCCTCGCGCGCGCGCTCGACCCAGTCCAGTCCGCTGGCCGAGGCCAGGTCGCGCTCCTCGCGTGGGGCGCCGTCCGCCTGGAGCAGAGCGACGAGGTCCGCCTCGGCTCGGGCCGCGCGCCAGAGGGCCTCGGGGTCTTCTCCGGTCTCGGCCAGGTCGACCGCGGCCTGGCGGGCCTGCGCCAAGGTCGCGCGGCTCGGAGCGCCAGCGCGCAGCGAGTCGAGGGCGGCGACCGTGGCGAGGGGCTCGCGGGGGGTGTCCAGGCGCTGCTGGCCGCGCCAGGTTTCGACCTCCTCGACGCCGGGGGGCGAGGAGCAAGCGGCCAGGGCGAAGAGGGGGAGCATGGCGAGGAAGCGCTTCATGGCAGTGAGGCTCCTCTCCCGCGCTCGCGCGGGCAAGCTTCGGGGCGCCGGGGCTGACTCCCTTCGGCTTGGAGCGGTGGACGCTCGCGGGAGCTAGGATCACGGCAGTGACGGATCGGGGCGACGTCGTAATGTTCTTTGGGCAGCCTCTGCCCGACGAGCTCGACGGCCGAGGGGCTGAGCTCTTCGCGGCCGTGGGGGGCGCCCTGCGCGACACCGGTCGCTTCCGCCAGATCGCCACCGCCCGCCAGCGCGCCATGGGGCGCGCCGGGATCGAACTCTCGCTGAGCGTGGTCGGCGTGAGGGGCTTCGCGCCGACGCCCATGCCCGGGACACGGGTCGTCCTGCGCCGCTTGACGCCGGACGGCGTCGCGGAAGAGGAATACGCCGAGGAAGTGATCGGACCGCCCAAGGCGGTGATCCGCTCGGCGCGCGTGCTGGCCTACGCCTTCGCCAAGCCGGAGGACTACAGCGACCTGCTCCGCGACAAGGGGATCGCCAACCACGCGGTCCACCCCGGCGGCGGCGTGCCCGGGGAACCACCGCCCAAGCCGATCTCCTTCCGCGGCCGGCGACGGATCTACTCGATCCTCTGCAACCTGGCCGTGAGCGACGGCTCGGTGCACCCGCGCGAGCGGGGGGTGCTCGATCGCGTGGCCAAGGAGTTCGAGATCGGGCCGGCCGAAGCCGCTGCGCTGGCGCGCGACGCCATGGCAGACGCGGCCCAGCTCAACCTCGGCAAGGCGCCCGAGGAACAGCGCTACCTGATCGAGGTCATGCTCGAGGTCGCCGCCGCGGACGGGCGCCTCGACCCAGCCGAGGCCAAGCGCCTGATCCGCTTCGCCGACGTGGTGGGTGTCTCGCGCGACGAGCTGCGCCGCCGCTTCGACCAACACCTCAACGACGCCGAAGAACGGGCCTTCGTGGCCGAGCTCGACCCCGCCGACGTCGCCACCCTGCGCGACGAGACCCTCGACGAGGTCCGCGCGCGCTCGGGGCGCCAGCGACAGGCCGGCTCGGGGCGCCCGCGCAGCGGGACCGAGCGCCAGCGCGAGGACCCGGGCAGCGACCCGAGCGACTCCAGCCGCCGGCCGACGCAGCGCCTCTAGACCTGGACCTGGACTTAGCGCCCCGCCAAGGTCCGGTGCGTGTTGCGCCGCGGCCCTCGGCAGCGCATAAGTCCTCTCGCGAGGTGTCCATGCCGACCGTCCATCCCGTCCTGCGTGACCTGCCCGACTACCCGATCGTCCGCGTCGAGCGGGCCAAGAACGAGCGCGCCGCGCGCGGGCTCGAGGTGTTCGACTTCGGCACCGGTGACCCGCTCGAGCCGACGCCCGAGTTCGTCCAGCAGGCGCTCCGCGACGGTCTCCCCGCCGTGTGCCGCTACCCCAACCCGCGCGGGATCCCCGAGCTGCGCCAGGCCGCTTGCGGCTACCTGCAGCGTCGCTTCGGAGTCGAGCTCGACCCCGAGCGCGAGCTGATCGCCAGCCGCGGGAGCAAGGAGGCGATCTTCCACCTCCCCTTCGCCTTCCTCGACGCGCCCGCCGGCAAGGACACGGTGGTGTTCCCCACCCCGGGCTACACGGTCTACGCCTCGGGGACCCGCTTCGCGGGCGGCGTCGCGCACGGGGTCGCGCTGACGCGCCAGAACGAGTTCCTGCTCGAGCCCATGGACCTCCCCGCCGAGGTCCGCGAGCGCACCGCGGTGCTGTGGGTCAACTATCCGCACAACCCGACCGGCGCGCCCGCGCCCGACGACTACCTCCAGCGCCTGGCCGACTACGCGCGCGAGAGCGGCACGATCGTGGTGAGCGACGAGTGCTACAACGACGTCTACGAGGGCGACCCGCCCCGCTCGCTGCTCGAGTTCGGGCGCGAGAACGTGCTCGCGCTCCACTCCTGCTCCAAGCGCACGGGCATGACCGGCTACCGGACCGGCTTCGTGGCCGGCGACGAGCAGCTGATCGCGAACTACGCCCGCCTGCGCCCCAACATTGGCGTCGCGACGCCGATCTTCGTCGAGCGCGCCGCGGCGGCGGCCTGGAGCGACGACGCCCACGTGGCCGAGCGGAACGTGATCTTCTCGGCCAAGCGGCGCCTGTTCCGCGAGTTCTTCCAGCAGGCGGGGATCGAGTTCGTCGGCGGCCAGTCGACCTTCTTCCTCTGGTTCTGGGTCGGCGCCGACGCCGAGGGCTACTGCAAGCAGCTCCTCGACGACACGGGGATCGTGACGATCCCCGGCCCCTACTTCGGCGCGGGTGGCGAGGGCTGGGCCCGCGTGGCGCTCGTCCCGCCCCTCGCCCAGTGCCAGGCCGCGATCGCGCGCTGGCAGGAGTGGCTGGTCGAGCGCTCCTAGGTTCAGCCGCCGACGAAGTTGCGCAGCAGCGCGTCGCCGAGCGGGGTCAGGTAGCTCTCGGGGTGGAACTGCACGCCCTCCAGCGGCAGCTCTTCGTGGCGCAGGCCCATCAGCTCGCCGTCGTCGGCCCAGGCGGTCTCGACCAGCCCGGGCGGCAGGGGCGTCGCCACCGAGAGCGAGTGGTAGCGGGCGGCCGGGAAGGGGGACTCGAGGCCGGCCAGCACGCCGAGCCCGTCGTGGCGGATCGGGGTCGCGCGGCCGTGGAGCGGGCGCTGGGCCTCGACGACGCGGCCGCCGAAGTGGTGAGCGATCGCCTGGTGGCCCAGGCACACGCCGAGCAGGGGCAGGCGCCGCTCGGCGGCGGCGGCGATCAGCTCCAGGCAGATCCCGGCCTGCTCGGGGCGGTTGGGGCCCGGCGAGAGGAGCACGCGCTCGGGCTCGAGGGCCAGCGCCTCGGCCGCGCTGAGCGCGTCGTTGCGGTGGACCAGGACCTCGTGGCCCCAGGCGATCAGCGGCTGGACGAGGTTGTGCGTGAAGGAGTCGTAGTTGTCGATCAGCAGGACGCGCACGGCGATCCGGCTACTTGGTCCAGTGCTTGATCTTGGCCAGCGCCTTCTCGAAGTCGAAGCCGGGGCTGTTGGTCGCGTCGTGGCAGGTCAGGCACACCGGCTTCCAGCTCTTGGGCCCGCCCTCGCGCACGCCGTAGCCCTCGGTCCCGCCGGCCGCCGCGTGGTCGCCGCCGACGCCGTGGCAGGCCTCGCAGCCGACCTCGCCCAGGTGCGGCGTCTTGTCCATGCTCACGAAGCCGCCCTCGAAGCCGGGACCCGTCACGTGGCAGGCCAGGCACTCGGCCAGCTGGGCGCGCTTGGGGTCCTTGGCGAGGATCCGCTTCTGCACGCCGTGGTGCTTGGTCCCCTTGAAGACCTTGTATTCGTAGTCGTGACAGTCTGCGCACTCCCGGGAGCCCACGAGCTGCCCGCCTTCGGCCGGCGGCGTCCGCTTGGCGCCCGGGAGGTCCGCGACCTCACGGTAGTAGCGCTCGACCCGGGCCCGCGCGGCGCGGTCGTCGGGGATCCGCCCGCTCAGGAGCAGGTGCGTGGCCTGGGCGCGCTCCCCCAGCCCGACGCGCGCCAGCGAGCGGGCGTCGCGCACGACCTCCAGCAGGGGTGCGAGGCCCTCACCCTCGCGCAGGGGCAGGACGCGCTCCTGGTCGTGGCCGCAGAGGACGAGGTCCACCCCCCTCAGCTTGCGGAGTCGCTCCGCCCGCTTGGCGGGGCCGTGGAAGAGCACGATCCGGTAGAGCTCGCCCTTCTGTCCGGCCAGCTCGGCCTGCGCCGCCTGGAGCGGATCGCCGAGCTCGAGCTCGCCGCTGGGGTCCCCGAGCTCGGGGTCCAGGACGCCCACCAGCAGCACCTCGCGCGCGACCCCCTTGACGCGGACCCGGGTCGACCCAGGGAAGGGCCGCTCGCCCGCGCCGTCCTTCAGGTTGGCCCCGAGCAGGGTCACGCCGGCGCGCTCGGCGAGCCGCTTCAGCTTGACGGGCCCGAGCCGGAGGTCGGTCTCGCCGACCACCACCGCGGCGGCGCCGCCCATGCGGAGCAGCTCGTAGGCGGCCTCGGTCTTCTTCTCGAGGATCCGCGGGTCGAAGGCCTTGCCGGTCTGGTCGCCGAGGTCGACGAAGAGCCGCTGCGGGCGCTGCTTGCGCTCGGCCGCCAGGACGGCCAGCCGGCGCGGGAAGCCGCCTGACATTCCCTCGACGCATTCGCAGGGGTCGAGCGCGCCGCGGCTCTGCCCGGTGGCGTAGACCCAGAGCGCGGCGTCCTTGCCCTCGTCCTGGCCCTCGGCCCCCTCCTTGGCGAAGAGGAGCCCCGCCGCGAGGGCGAGCGGGAGGAGCGGGATCAGCTGCTGGGGCTTCGGCACGTCTCTAACCTAAGGGACGCAGCTCGGACGCTGCGTCTGGCGGTCCGATTCAGCTCTCCGCGCTCGCCCCGGCCGGCGGCGCGCCGATGTGGCCGGCCGAGCGGAACACCTGGTAGACGAGCACGAAGGCGCCCGCGGCCATGGCGCTGTGGGTCGTGCCGTAGCAGGCGCCCTTGAGCGCGCGGCTGCCGGCGAAGAGGCCCGCCTCGATCGCGGCCAGGTCGAAGTTGCCGCCGCGGACGGCGGAGAACCCGACCACGCCCTTGTAGAGGAGGATCAAGAGCGCTCCGCTCGCGCCGACGACGTAGGGCCAGAAGGCCCAGTTGAGCGCGCCGGGGCTGATCTGCTTGCCGCCTGCCTGGTGAAGCACGACCAGGGTGAAGGCGAAGCAGAGCGGGATCAGGCCCGCGATCAGGATCGTGTGTCCGTGGCTGAGCTTGAAGCTCAGGCCCGCCTCCCACTTGTAGCCGGGGGGCAGCTGGAGCTTGATCCGGCCCTCGGGCGGGTCGACCTGCTGGGGCTGGCCGTTGACCTCCCCGTAGCGGGCGGAGCGCCCGAGCTCGGTCCAGGCCAGGCCCAGGATCATGCCGAGCGCGAGGCCGATCACTCCGAAGCGGAGGAAGCGGCGGATCGTGGTCCGGTAGTGGGGAGGCAGCTCGCCGTTCATGGGCGCAGTCTAGCGCCAGCGCGGGCCCTGCGAGCCCGCCAAGGGGAGGGAGCTAGACCCCGCGCGGCAGCTTGCTGGTGGGTGGTCCCCGCAGGACCTTCTCGAAGATCCGTCGCTCCTTGAAGAGCTCCACCAGCTGGGGCTCGATGTGGTTCGCGTTGACCTCGGCGTCGAGGATCGCGAGCGCCTTCTCGAGCGGGACGGCCTTCTTGTAGGGGCGG
Source organism: uncultured bacterium (assembly GCA_937911525.1). Taxonomy (GTDB): domain Bacteria; phylum Planctomycetota; class J058; order J058; family J058; genus NORP233. The sequence continues at coordinate 15,577 of CALDQK010000173.1, read as the reverse complement.
TCCCAGGCCGTCAGGGCGTCGAAGATGTCCGCCACGGTCATGATCTTGGACTGGGGCGCGATCTCGCCGTCGGTCAGGCCGTGCGGGTAGCCGCTCCCGTCGAGCTTCTCGTGGTGACCGCCGGCGATCTTGGGCAGGTCGCGCAGCTCCTCGGTCCAGGGGATCCGGGAGAGGAAGCGGTAGGTGTGCGCGACGTGGCTCTCGATCTCGATCCGCTCCTGGGGGTTGAGCGAGCCGCGCGGGATCTGGAGGTTGCTCAGCTCGCTCTCGCGCAGGAGGGGCTGGATCTCGCCGTCGACGTCGGTGTAGGTCTGCTCGGCGACCTGGCGCAGCTGATCGGCGTGGCCGTCGGGCAAGAGGCGCGGCTCGTTGTCGCGCAGGACGAGGTCGAGCAGCTCTTGCAGGCGCTCGGTCTGGCCCTCGATCGCCTCTCCCGCGGCCCGGATGAAGGGCTGCGGGTCGAAGCCGCCCTTCGAGAGGCGGGCCAGGTTGTCGACCAGCTCGTAGAGCGACTTGGCCTCCCGCTCGCGCGCGGCGAGGGCGAAGCGCAGGCGCACGTTCTCGAGCTCCCAGGGGTAGAGCTTCTTGGCCTTGACCAGCACGTGCTCGCGCACGCCGACCTTGCCGAAGTCGTGCAGCAGGCTGGCGTAGCGCAGCTCCTTGAGCTGGGCCGCGCTGAACTCGACCTCCTTGAACTTGCCGTGGCCGACGTCGCTGACGGCCTTGGCCAGCTCGACCGAGAGGGTCGCGACGCGCTCGCTGTGACCCGAGGTGGTCGGGTCCCGGGCCTCGATCGCGACCACCGAGGCGCGGACCATGCCCTCGAAGGTGTTCTCGAGGTCCTCGATCAGCTTGGCCTTGTCGAGGGCGACCGCCGACTGGCTGGCCAGGGACTCCATCAGGCGCACCGTCGAGACCGGGAAGGGCAGCACGGTCTGCTCGATGTGCTGGGGCCCCTCGAGCTTCATGTCGCGGCTCGGCTTGCGGTTGATCAGCTGCAGGCAGCCCGCCACCCGCCCGCGGTGGTCGATCATGGGGATCGCCAGCATGGACTTGCAGCGGTAGCCGACCGACTCGTCGAACTTGCTCGAGAAGCTGAAGGCCTCCTCGGCGGGGATCTGATAGGCGTCGGCGAGGTTGACCGTCTGCTGGGTGCTGACCGCGTGGCCGACGATCGTCTTGCTCGAGATGTCGAGCACCATCTCGACGAAGGGGACCTCGAGCGAGTCGTTCTGGGCGAGCACGAAGCGCAGCTTCTCGCGCTGGTCCCCCTCGACGAGGTAGAGCGAGCCCGCGTCGGCCCGCGAGAGGTAGCGCGCCTTGGTCAGGATCGTGCTCAGGAGCGAGGTCAGGTCTCGCTCGGCCGAGAGCGCGATCCCGATGTCGGTGATCGCGGCGAGCGACTCCTTGAGCATCGCGTTCTCGGCGGCGAGGGCGTCCAGCTTGGGCTCGGTCATGGGGCCGATGGTGGCACGCGGGGGAAGGCTTCGCGAGCCCTCAGTGATCCCTCCCCTCCCCGGACACGAAGAAGCCCGGAAACCCGCTCTCCAGCGGGCTTCCGGGCGATACCCCGGGCGGGATTCGAACCCACAACCTGCGGCTTAGGAGGCCGCTGCTCTATCCAATTGAGCCACCGGGGCGAGGCTCCTCGAACCTACCTTAGTAGGACAGGAGCGAGTGGACGGTGGTGCCCTCGAGCTTCTTGCGACCCTCGAGGAAGGCCAGCTCGATCACGACGCTGGCGCCGACGATCTCGGCGCCGAGGCGGCGGACCAGCCGGCAGGCGGCGCTCAGGGTGCCGCCCGTGGCGAGCAGGTCGTCGACGATGACCACCTTGTCGCCCTCGCCGACCCCGTCCTCGTGGAGCTCGAGCGTGTCCTCGCCGTACTCGAGGGCGTAGCTCTCGGAGACGGTCTTCCAGGGCAGCTTGCCGGGCTTGCGCACGGGGACGAAGCCGACGTTGAGCCGGTCCGCCATGGGGGTCCCGAAGATGAACCCGCGCGACTCGATCCCGACGATCCGGGTCACGCCGGCCTCGCGGTAAGGCTCGATCAGCGCGTCGTAGACCTGATTCATGGCCTGCGGGTCGGCCAGGATCGGGGTGATGTCCTTGAACACGATCCCTGGCTTGGGGAAGTCGGGGACGTCGCGAATCAGGGAAGTGAGCACCTGATCGACCACGCTAGAAGCTCCACTCCTGGAAGAGGGTGTTGCGGAACTCCTGCAGCTCCTTGAGCCGCTGAGTCCGCTTGCCGGGGCCGAGCTCGTTGAGCGCGTTGACCAGCTCGTTCTCGACCCGGCGCAGGCGGCTGGCGATCAGGAGCGCGAAGTTGTGGATCACCTTGTAGGCGGCCAGGTCCCCCTTCTCCATCAGGGCGCGGAACTCGGCGCCCTTGATCTTGCTCAGGCGAGTCTCCTCGACCGCGCTGGCGTAGGCCGAGCGGGGGCGGTCGTGCAGGAAGGACATCTCGCCGAACACCGAGCGGTCCGAGAGGGTCGCGATCGTCATCTTCTTGTCGGCGCGCTCCTCGTTCACGAGGCGGATCTCGATCCGGCCGCTCTGGACCACGTAGAAGGCGTCGGCCGGCTCGCCCGGGGCGAACACGTCCTTGCCCGGCTCGACGATGACCTCTTCGGTGATCGAGATGATCTGCGCGACCTCCCTGCTGGAGAGGTTGCTGTAGATCGGGATTTGAGTGAAGCGCTCCGTCTTGCGGACGTCCTTGCTCACGACTCCTCCTCTAGATTCCGCTGAGGACGGTGGCCTTGCCCACCCGCCCGATCGCCACGACGTAGGCCGCCGTGCGCTTGGAGATGTCCTTACGATCCGAGAGGTCGTAGACGGTGTCGCAAGCCTTGCCCATGAAGCGGTTCAGCTTGCTGCGAATGTCCTCGAGCTCCCAGCGGAACTGCTGAATGTTCTGCACCCACTCGAAGTAGCTGACGATGATTCCGCCGGCGTTGGCCAGCACGTCCGGCAGCACGACCACCCCGTTGTTCTCGAAGTACTCGTCGGCCTCGGGGGTGGTGGGTGCGTTGGCCGCCTCGACGATCAGCTTGGCCTTGATGTCCTTGGCGTTGTCCTTGGTGAACACGCCGCCGAGGGCCGCGGGGACCATCACGTCGCAGTCGACGTAGAGCAGGTCGTCGCGCGGGATCTCGCTCGTGCCCGCGGCCTTGTAGCCCTCGAGCACGCCCGTCTCGTCCACGTGCCTGCGCACGGCCTCGACGTCGAGCCCCTTGGGGTTGACCAGGGCGGTCCCGACGTCGCTGACGGCGACGACCTTGCCGCCGCGCTGATCGAGGTGGTGGGCGAGGAAGTTGCCCACGTTGCCGAAGCCCTGGATCGCGTAGGTCTTGTCCTTGATCTCTTCGTTCTGCCGCGCGAGCCAGTTCTCGATGCAGAACGTGACGCCGAGGCCGGTCGCCTCGTCGCGGCCGGGCGAGCCGTGCAGCTCGACGGGCTTGCCCGTGACCACCGCCGGCGCGAACCCGTTGATCCGCGAGTACTCGTTCATGATCCAGGCCATGATCTGAGCGTTGGTGTTCACGTCGGGCGCGGGGATGTCCCGCTGAGGACCAATGACCTCGTGGACCTCTTGCACGAAGCGACGCGTGACCTTCTCGAGCTCGCCCTGGCTCAGCTCGCGCGGGTCGCAGTTGATCCCGCCCTTGGCGCCGCCGTAGGGGACGTCGGCGATCGCGGCCTTCCAGGTCATCAGCGCGGCGAGCGCCGTGCTGTGGTCCTCGTCGACCGTGGGGTGGAAGCGCAGCCCGCCCTTGAAGGGTCCGCGCGCGTTGTTGTGCTGCACGCGGAAGCCCGTGTAGGTGGCGAGGTCGCCGTTCTCTCGCTCGATGGCGACTTCGACTTTGACGACGCGCTGCGGGTTCTCGAGCAGGCGCTGAACGCGCTCACCGATCCCCATGACCTTGGCGGCGCGACGAAAGAAATAGGTGGTTTGGTCGAACACACAACCTCCGCGTGGGCGGGATCATAACGCTTTCGGCTGCCCGTTCGCCGCGTCGGGGGTAAGGGATCCTTTTCATGCAGCGCGTCATGATTCGGGGGCCTCGGGGGCTCTGAAATCCCCATTCCCTGGTCACGTTGGCACCCACCCGAGCGTCCTCTACAATCAGCGCTCACAGGAGCGAGCGTGAGGGTCCTGGCTGCGGTCCAAAACGGTTTGGAAGGCGAGCTCGCGGGCGCGGGTCTCGAGGTCGTCAACGTGACCTCCGAGGACGCCCTCGACGAGTCCATGGGCTGCGACCCCACCTTCGTGGTGGTCGACGAAGAGCTGCCCCACGCCGTCGATCTGGTGGTGCGCCTCAAGGCCGACGTGGACGGCCCCGACCGGGACCGCGTCCCGGTGCTCTCCGTCAAGCGGACCAAGGGCATTCGCTGCGAGGCCGACCTCGAGCTCGCGGGCGCCTCGGGCGCCGAGGTAGCCGACGCCGCCAAGCGGATCATCATGAGGCGCGCGCGCCAGCGCCGGCTCTTCGATCAGGCCGCGACCCTCGAGGTGCCCAGCACGCCTGAGGACGTGGACAAGGCCGGCGACATGCTGGAGCTGCTGATCGCTTCGATCGGCTACTCTCCCGAGGAAGAGGTCAAGCTGGGGACCACCCTGCGCGAGGCGATCGGCAACGCCTTCGAGCACGGCAACCGGAAGGATCCTGCGCGCACGATCTACATTCGCTACCTGCGCTCGACCGAGCGCCTGGCGATCGTGGTCACCGACGAAGGCCCTGGCTTCGACACGACCAACTTCCTGGCCCGCGCCGACGAGGTCTCGGCCCTCGAGCACACCCGCTCTCGCCGCGACACCGAGGCGCGCCCCGGCGGGCTCGGCGTGTTCATCATGCGCCAGACCTGCGACGACATTCGCTTCAACGAGTCGGGCAACTCGATCTACCTGATGAAGTATCTGCCGGGTCCGGGCTCCTCCGAGGACGAAGGCTAGGGCCTCGCCGGTGCTGGAGGCGAACTACACCCCCCGCCCGCCCCGGATCGAGGTCAAGGACGCCACCGCCAAGGTGGGGCCCGCCGACAGCCGCCGGCTGACCCTCCACGAGGGCGCGAGCGCCGACGCGGACCGGATCGTCGACCTCAACACCAAGGGCCTCAAGCTGATCGTGGCCGGGGAGCCCCCCGCCCTCGAGACCCTGCTCGAGATCGAGCTGCGGCACCCGCAGCTGCGTGGTCCGCTGCGCCTGCAGGGGCGGGTCAAGTGGGCCCGCGACGAGGAGGGGCAGACCAGCGTGGGCGTGGCCTTCGAGCAGCTGCGCGACACGACCCGGGTCGCCCTGATGCAGATCGTGGTGCTCGAGCTGGGCAGCTCCGTCTACGGACCGCAGGGCCAGCTCGGCTTCGTCGCCCCCAACGACGAGGACGACCCGCCGCGCTACTTCGTCTACGACCTCCGCCGCCACCGGGTCGGCACCGTCTTCCACCGGCCGACGGGCTACCAGCTCGACGCGAGCACGGGCGGGGGCGGCGAGTTCGTGACCCTGGGCGAGGCCTTGCACGAGCTCTTCGGCGCGGGGCCGCTGCGGATCGTGCCGCCGCTCAAGTAGTCGCGAGGTCTTCCTCGTCGCCAGGCGTCCGACTGTGGACGACGCGCTCCGGGCGCGAGTCGGCGAAGGCGCGCGCCTGCGCCTCCAGCGCTCCGCCCCACTCCAGCCCCCACACCTCACGCAGGGTCGGGTGGTCGCGCAGGGCCAGGACACCGGCCGGCGAGAGCGAGGAGCGGGGTCGCAGCTGGAGCACCTCCAACCCCGCCGGGAGGAAGGCCAGGCCCTCGTCGCCGAGGCCCTCGGGCGCCAGCAAGAAGCGCAGCCCGGTCAGCGCGCGCAGCGGCGCGAGGTCCTCGTCCTCCGCCCCGTCGAGGGCCAGCTCGCGCAGCCGGGGCAGGCGGGCGAGGCTCTCCAGCAGCGCCGGAGGCGCCTCCTCCAACCAGAGCGCCTCGAGACCCTCCAGGTCTGCCAGCCGCGGCAGCTCGGCGAGGGCCTCGGCCTCGAGGGTGCAGCCGCGCAGCTCGAGGTGGCTGAGCGCCTGCAGCTCGGAGAGCCCTCGCAGAGCCTCCCCCCCCACCCCGCACTGCCAGACCCGCAGCTCGCAGAGCAGCGGACACTCGGCGAGGGAGCGCAGCGCCAGGGGGTCGAGGGCGGCGCAGCGCCCCAGCTCGAGGGCCTCGAGCTGGGGGCCCGCGAGCGGGGCCAGGGCGCCGTCGACGTGGTCGAGCTCGAGCAGGCTCAGCCAGCGCAGCTCGACCGGCCCGAGGCGCTCGGGCGCGAGGTCGCTCAGGTCGCGCAGGCGGCGCGTCGCGCGCCAGCGGATCGGGACCTCGTTGGCGCTGGCCTCCTCGCGCCCGATCAGGCCCAGGCCCGCGATCGCCTGGGTGCGTAGGACCTCGCCCAGGAGCGTCATGAAGGGCTCGGTCCCCTCGGCGGGGGGCAGGGCGACCAGGCGGACCCGGTGGTGGGGCGGCAGGTCATAGGCCCGCCTGAGGAAGCGGGGGAAGCGCTTGATCAGCTGAGGCGGCCGACGGAAGGGCCGGGGCGGCAGGTCGCGGGGCTCGACGGCGAGGCTCAGCTCGAGGGGGGTGTTGAAGCTGCGCGGGGGGAGCACCTCCCAGCGCAGCGCGCTGGCGGGCACCGCCAGCCCGCGCCGGCGGCGGGCCGCGATCAGCTCGCCCAAGGACTCAGGGTCGCCTGGGGAGGACCTCCAGCGCCGCTCGAGCTCGCGCAGTCCGAGATCGCTCATGACCTTTCCTGAACTAGCGCGGGCAAGACGCTATAAGGAAGGTGAGCAGCGGAGGAGTTGGGACATGGCAGAGCAGCACATCGGGAAAGTATCCGTGCCGATCACGGAGGAGGACAAGCAGCGAATCGCTGACGTCCTGGAGAGCTCGCCCTTCCCGCAGGAGATGATCCTCAAGCTCGCGGTCCGGATCGGCTTGGACATGATCAAGAAGGACCCGTCGATCCTGATGCCCTACGTGGCCAAGAAGGCCCCGCCCGAGTAGTCGCCCGCTCCGACTAGCCGCCTCGCAGCACTAGCCGAGGAAGACCGCGTAGGCGGCGATCCCGGCGGCCAGGGTCAGGAACGCCGCTCCGCCGAGCAGCTTGCGCGTCTTGTCGTCGACCGCCGAGGGAGCGCGCCGCGCGGCCACGCCGCCGCCGCGGCTGCGAGACGAGGGAGCCTTGGCGCGCAGCCCCTTCGCCTTGGGGGACTTGCCGCTCTTGGAGCTGGTCTTGGCCTTCGCCGCGGGGCCGCTCTTGGCCTTCGTCGCGCTCTTGGCCGTCGGCTCGACCGCCTTGGCCTTACCAGTGGAGCGGCTCGCGGTGGAGCGGCTCGCCCTGGCGACCTTGGCGCTGCTGCTCTTGCCGCTCTTGCTCTTCCGCTTGCTCTCGCCCGAGCTCGAGACCTTGGCCTCGGGCTCCTGGCGCGAAGAGCGCTTGCGCGTCTTGCGGGACGACTCGCCCCCGCTGCTGCGCTTGCTCTTGCTGCTGCGCTTGCGGCTGCGCTCCTCGGTCGAGCTGCGGCTGCGGCGCCGCTCGCTGCGCTCCTCGCCGCGCTCCTGCTTCCGCGAGGAGCTCTTGCTCGACTTGCGGCTCTTGGAGCTCTTGTCGCTGCTCGAGCGACGTCGCGACTTGCTCTTGCTGGTCCGTCGCGGGGAATCGATCACGTCGGAGCTCGGGTTCACGCGTTACCTCCTCAGTGCTCCAAGTTGAGCAGGGAAGAGGGGAACCATTGTCACCGTTGTGTGGCGCCCATCGCTCGAGCTCAAGACTCCGACGAGCCCGAGGGAGGCCAGGGGTAGCTCGGGCGCGCCGGGCGCCCCGCGCGCCGCTGCTCGAGCTCGTCCCAAGGGCAGTGGCGGCAGCCCAGGCCGCAGCAGTGTCCGCGCTGGCGGAGGAAGAGCGAGGTCGGGCTGAAGAGGCCCGAGACCGGGTCCATGTAGCCCTTCTCCCCGCGCTCGCAGGCGCGCTGGTGGAGGCGGAGGGCCTCTTCGCTCGGGCTGGGCGGGTGAGGGCTCATGCGGCGCGGCTCAGAGCGCGAGGACCCCGTCCAGGGCCGCAGCCAGCGCGCTGCCGTCGGGGTAGCGGTTCTGGGGGTCGCGCTGCAGGCAGCGCATCATGACCTCCTCGAGCTGAACCGGGATCCGCTGGTCGAGCTCGCGGGGTCGCTTGGGGTCGGCGGCCAGGATCGCCCGGAACAGGAGGGGGAAGCTCTTCCCGCGGAAGGGGCGCACCCCGAGCATGGCCTCGTAGAGGAGCACGCCCAGGGCCCACACGTCGGAGGCCGGTCCCTGCAGGTCGCGCTCGGCGGTGACCTGCTCGGGGGCCATGAAGGCGGGCGTGCCCAGCTGGGTCCCCGCCACGGTGATCGCCTCAAGCTCGTCGGCGCTGGCCAGCCCGAAGTCGGCCACGTAAGCCCTGCCCTGGGCGTCGACCAGCACGTTGTCGGGCTTCACGTCGCGGTGCGCGACGCCCTGGCTGTGCGCGTAGCCGAGGGCCAGCGAGATATCGCGGATCCGCTCGATCTTGTAGCGCGCCTTCTGACCCTGGAGCGCTTCGCGCAGGTCGCGCGCGTCCTCGATCAGCTCGCAGGCCATGTAGGGCACGCCCTCGACCTCGCCCGCGTCGTAGACCCGCAGGATCCCCGGGTGCTCGAGCGAGGTCAGGATCTGGGCCTCGCGGTCGAAGCGCTCGAGGAGCGAGTGGGTCACCGCCGCGCCCTGGATCACCTTGAGCGCGACGTCGCGGCTGCCGCCCTCGCGGAAGGCCCGGTAGACGGTGCCCATGGCGCCCTGGCCGATGATGTCGCTGATCCAGTAGTCGCCCAGGCGCCCCGGAGTGTGGCGCTCCTCGGGGAGCGAGACCCGCTCGCTGGCCTTGGGGAGCACGGGGCGGGGGATCTTGTCGCTGCTCGCCAGCCACTCGCTGCCGCCGCCGCCCAGGCCGCTCGCGCCCTGGTAGATCGTCCCCTGGGGGTCGGCGATCGGCGCGCCGTCGTCTCCCTCCCACATGGTCCGGTCGTCCATGGGCTGCGCCGGGGCCGGCTCGTTCCACATGGTGGCGTCGACGTGGGGCGCGGGCGCCGCCGGCGCGGGCGGCATGCGCACCACGGGGGGCGGCGGCGCCGAGCTGGGGAGGGGGGGCATGCGGACCGCCGGCGGCGGGGCCGAGGCCGGAGGCGGCGCGTGAGGGGGCGCGTGCGGCGGGGCGTGCCCAGCGGGCGGGCGCTGCACGGGGCGCGGGCGCTGCACCTGCCCGGTCTGGATCCGCGCGGGGATCATCAGCCGGCCGCCGCAGTGCTCGCAGGGGGTGTTGTTCTCGTCCTGGCGGGGGAGGAGGTGGGTGGTCAGGTTGCAGCGCTCGCAGTGGCGCGCGTGCCGGGCCCGGGTGCGGACGACGCGCTCGAGCTGCTGGGCGTTCAGGCGGGCCTCCAGCAGGCGCAGCAGGGGCATGCGCCGACGGACCGACTCCTGGGCGTAGGCGTCGAGCTCGGGCCGCTCGAGCAGCCCCTTGTGCAGGACGATCAGATAGGTCGAGCGGTCCGCCGAGGACGCCATAGGCCACCACGTTCGCCCACCCCCAGCGGCGGCGCAAGTGCCTTGTTCAGAGCGAGAAGCGGACGAAGCCAGGGCCCTCGATCGGGGCCCCGGCGCTCGGCTGGAGCGACCAGTTGAAGGGGTGGGGCGCGTGCTCGGGGTCCCAGCGCGTGTCCGAGGGCAGCCAGGTGATCGCCAGCGCCCGCCGCGGCCGCTGCGAGTCGTTGGCGGGGGAGGCGTGCCACACGAGCGGGTGGTTGATCAGGACGTCCCCCGCTCGACAGGGCGCGAAGGCCGCCTCGTGGGCGTGGCCCTCCCAGTCCATGCGCGGGAGCTGACCCTGCTGCGGCATGTTGGCGCCCTCGACGAAGTCGGTCGCCGCGCGCTCTCCCCAGGTGTGGCTGGCGGGGACGAAGCACAGGCAGCCGTTGCCCGGATCGGCGTCGTCCAGGGCCACCCACATCATGGCCCCGGCCAGCGCGCGCTCGTCGAGGGGCCAATAGGCGTAGTCCTGGTGCCCGTTCAAGGCCCCCGAGCCAGGGGCCTTGTTGATCACGTGGTCCTGGAAGAAGAGCACCTCGTTTAGGCCGAGGGCCTCCCCTGCCAGGCGGGCCAGGCCTTCGCTGGCGGTGACCTCGCGCAGGGCCGGCGCGAGGGCGCCCAGGTCGTGCAGGAGCACGCCGTAGTTGCCCAGCTCGCGGCCCGCGCTCAGCGCGTCGATCTCGGCCCTCAGACCGGGGAGCAGCTCCAGCGGGAGGGCGCCCGGAGCCAGGACGTAGCCGTCGCGGAGGTAGCGCTCGCGGAGGGAGCTCGTCACCTGGGGCTCGCGCTCAGCCGATCGCGGCGCTGTCGCGGATGTGTTGGGCGCTGCCGGCCCCGCTCAGGGCCGCCATTCGCTCGGCGCGCAGCTCGGTCAGCTCGTCGTAGGCCGCGTCGATGTCGGCCTGGCTGAGGGTGGGCAGGTTCAGGATCGAGGTCCGGTGCACCGCGGGGAGCTCTTCGTAGTCGGCGGGCAGGTAGCCGCGCTCGAGGCAGGTCTTGAACAGGGCCGTGCCGGGGTAGGGGTAGAACACGAAGTAGCCGAAGTCGAGCGTGTCGAGCTCGCGCGCCAGCTCGACGGTCTGACGCAGGTCCTCAGGCGTCTCCTCGGGCAGGCCGAGCATGTAGTTGGCCGTGACCGCGATCCCGGCTTGCTTGGTCCAGCGGAACACGTCGCGGAAGCGGTCGTTGGTGACGGGGCGGCGCATGACCTCGCGCCGGATCCGCTCGCTCCCGCTCTCGATCCCGTAGGTGATCTGGGCGCAGCCGGCCTTGGCGAGCAGCTCGAGCAGCCGCTCGTTGACGGTCTCGACCCGCGCGTGCAGCGCGAAGGGGACGCCGATCTCCTCCGGGTAGACCTCGCAGAAGCGCTTCACCCAGGGGTGGTGAATCGTGAAGGTGTCGTCGAGGAAGATCACGTAGGCGAGGGTCTGCGCGTCCCGGATCGCGCGCAGCTCGTCCATGACGCTCTGGTGCGTGCGCCGCCGTCCGTAGCTCTCGCCGTCGGCCTGGTAGAGCTCGTTGAACATGCGCGCCCCGCAGTAGGTGCAGGGGAAGGGGCAGCCGCGCTGGGTGGTCACGTTGACCACCCCGTGAAGCTCGTCGAGGAAGGCCCGGTCCATGAAGGGCAGCTCGTCCAGCGGCTCGAAGGGCGGGCGCAGGGTCGGTCGCGGGCCGCCCTCGGTCCACACGTTCCGGATCGCGTGCAGCTCGGCGGCCGGGGCCTGGCGCGCCAGCGCGTCGACCAGCTCCAGCATGGCCTCCTCGCCCTCACCCAGGCAGGCGAAGTCGAAGCCCGGCTCGGCCAGGACCGCCTCGGGCGAGAAGGTCGGGTGCAGCCCGCCCGCCACCACCGGCAGCTCGGGCAGCCGCGCCTTGATCGCGGCGACCAGCTGGCGCGCGCGCTGCCACTGGCGCGTCGTGAGCGAGAGCCCCAGCACGTCCGGCGCGCGGCGGGCGACCTCGTCCGCGACCTCCGCGGGCGTGAGCTCGATCTTGGCCCGGAAGTAGTCGGTCTCGTGACCGCCGCGCTCGCGCAGGAAGGGCGCGATGAAGGCGGGCCCCAGGCTCGCGACCGCCCAGCTGCGCTCGACGTCCACCTCCACGAAGAGCACCCGCTGCGGCTTCGCGCGGGCAGGGGCGGGGGAGCTTTGGGGGAGGGGCCTCATGGACTGAAGCCTAGCGGATGGAGGGGGGGCTGTCTGCGCGCGACTTGGCTCGGGTGCGGGGCTCAGCGCAGGCGCGCGTAGAGCCGCACTCCGTCCCGCTGGAAGAGCAGGCGGAAGCGCTCCGGGTGGCGCGCGATCATGGCGCGCTCTTGCGCGCTGCCGCCCCGGTAGGGGTCCTCGGCCAGGAAGAGCAGGTCGACGCCCTCGCGCTCGAGGCCAGCCAGCCAGTGGCCGTCGTCGACCTGGGCGCGGCGCGCCTGGGCCAGGGACTGGTGCAGCCAGTAGCCGCCGAGCACGTCGGGGGGGCGAGGCTCGAGCTCGATCGGGGTCGGGCGGTCGTCGGGGTGGATCGGCACGTAGACGACGCGGTTGCGCAGGCGCGGGCCGAAGAGCGGGAAGGTCATGGGCGAGCCGGCGTAGGCGACCGTGACGCGACCGTCCTCGCGCTGGGCGGCGATCCGCTCGATCCCGACCCAGGCCTCGCCGTGGGGGTCGTAGTACTGGCGGTAGGCCGCGGCGCGGATCATGTCGCCCAGCTCGCGCTCGGGCGGATACCAGGCCGGCGCGCTCAGCAGCGCCAGCGCCGTCAGGCCCGCGGCGAGCTTGGGCGCGTGCTCGCGCTGCGCGACGGGGGCCAGGCTGAGGGCGGCCGCGACCGCGAGCGCGAGCAGGACGCCGGCCACGAGCCCCTCCTTCTCCCAGGGGGCGAGCTGGACGAGGCGGGCGCCGAAGGCCGCCAGCAGGAGCGCGGGGACGCCCGCGCTCAGCCAGGGGCTGCGGCCGCCGGTCTGCCCCAGCGCGGCGGCCGCGGCCAGGAAGAGCCCGTAGTAGAGCGGGAGCAGGTAGCGGGGCACGCTCCAGAAGGGGACGCGCGAGAAGAGGAGCAGGAAGCTCAGCGCCGGGAAGACCACCCCGGCGGCGGCGCGCTGCCAGTAGACGCGCCGGCCCTCCCGGCGCGCGCGCAGGGCGAGCAGGGCGGTGGCGCCCCAGCAGAGCCAGAGGGGCAGGCTCCAGGGCGTCGTGATCGAGTGCAGCTCGCCGCCCGAGACCAGGAGCGCGCGGATCGCGCTCGGCGCCCAGCCGTGGTCGACCAGCACGCCCGGGTCGTAGAGCCCGGGCAGCTGGACGCCGAGCAGTCCCAGGCGGCCGGGGTAGAAGGGGTTGCCGTTGCGGGCCCAGTTGAGCCAGAAGAAGGCGGCCCCCGCGACGAGCGCCAGGGCGAGCCCGGCGAGCTGCGCCGCGCGGCGCGGGCGAAGGGCGGGCTCGGCCTCGCGCAGGTAGCGCCACGCGACCGGCAACAGGAGCAGCACGCCGACCGCGGCGTAGATCACGCCGACCGACTTGGTGAGCATCATCCAGGCCGCCCCTGCCACGGCCCAGGCCATGCCGGCCAAGGGGCGCGGGCGGGTCAGCAAGAGGCCGTAGAGCATCACCGCCGCGCCGAACACCACGACCAGGTCGTTGTGGAGGAACTGAGCGCTGGCGAGGAAGGGCGGGAAGAGCCCGGCCAAGCCAGTCAGGGCCCAGGCGCTGGGCTTGCTCACGCCGGCCAGGCGCGCGCTGCGATAGAGGAACACCAGCGCCCCCGCCAGGCAGACCGGCTGGAGCAGCTTGGTCAGCGCGACCTGTCCGGTCAGGGCCAGCAGCAGGTAGTTGATCGTCTGGCTGAGCATGGGCCCGTCTTCGACCCCGCCCATGTGGAAGGGGAAGTCGAGCCGGGAGAGGTAGCCCTCCTGCAGCCAGAAGGCCGGGATCGAGAGGTGGTAGATCAGCCCGTCGGTCGCGAGGGGCGGGAGCGAGCGGATCGACCACGCGATCAGACCCAGGACCACCAGCGCCAGCAGGCCCGCCACTCGCGCCAGGGGCAAGAGCGCCTGGCGCAAGGGCAGCGGCGGTCGGGCGGGCTGGGGTCCCTGCTCAGCGGCGGTGGGGCTGGGGTCTTCGGGCACGCAGGGACTCTAGCTCGCGGCCTCGAACCAGCCCGTGATCGCGCGGCGCTCGTGCTGCTCGCGCACGAGCGGGATCCGGTGCAGGGGGGCCGGGTCGGCGGGGAAGATGTCCAGCGTGTTCCAGCCGGGCGCGCAGCGCTCTTCGACCTCGAGTCGCCCCTCCTCGAAGCGGAGGTATTCGAGGTGGCCGCCTTCCTCCGCGGGCCAGCGGCCCCGGGTCAGGCCGAGCACGAAGGCCAGCGAGCGCCCCTCGCGGGCGTCGTTGTGGGTGTCGAGGTAGCAGCCCTTGGCGTAGAGGGTCGCGATCACCTTGTCGTCGAGCGGCGGCGCGAGGGGTCGCCCGGTCAGCTCGCTCAGCCAGGCGCGACCCTCCGCGCAGAACCAGCGCAGGAAGGCCACGCTACGCGGCGCCTCGGCCTGGCGCGCCGGCGTGAGCGGGAACTCCCAATACTGCATGCTGAGGAACTCGCCCTGCCCAGGCACCCGCAGCTCGAAGGGCTGCTCGCGCAGCTCGGTGTGGAGGGCCTCGGCCTCGCTTGGGCCCAGGAAGCCCTCGATCCGCAGCCGGCCGCGCTCGCGCCAGGCCGCCTGGAGCGCCTCCAAGCGCGTCGGATCGCTCAGCTCTGGGGCGAGCACGGGTCCTCCTCGGCCGGCAGCAGGAGCCCGGTCAGGCTAACGCGCTGCACCGCTCGCGTGACCAGGGGGATCCGGCCCCGCGGGGCCGCGGGACCCGGCGCGAAGAGGTCGAGGGCGTCGAAGCCGGGGGGGCGAACCTCGAGCGGGTCGCCGCTCGGCGCGCGGCGGACCTCGAGGTGGCCGCCCCACTCGGCCGGCCAGGTCGCGCTGAGCTGGAGCTCCCAGGCCACCCCCTCGGGCTCGACCTCCCAGCGCGGCTCGCGCCAGCTCCCTTTGCAGTACATCCGCAGCCAATACTGGCCCGGAGTGGCCGAGACCCAGGCCCGCCCCGTGAGCGCCCTCAGCAAGGCGGGCAGGTCCTGGTCAGCCAGGCGCTGAGCGCGGTAGAGGGGCTCGACCACCTGAGGGTCGATCGTCTCGGACATGACGATCCGCGAGCCGAAGTCGATCCCCTCCCAGCGCTGACTCGGAGTGCCGTTGACGCCGATCGGGAGCTTGCTGAAGAGCGTCTGGAGCTCTGCCGCCAGGCCGGGCTCCAGGGCCTGCTCCAGGCGCAGGGTGCCCGCCTCGGCGTAGCGCTCGATCTGCGCCGCGCTCGGCGCCAGGGTCCCCTTCGCCAAGGCAGGCGTCGTGAGGAACACGCCAGCGCTGGCGGGGGGCGCCTTCACTCCGGGCTGCGCTCCGCGACGACCAGCTGGGCCCGGTAGCGCACGTGGCTCCGCTCGTGCAGCCGGACCAGCCAGGGCACGTCGTCGTCCTCGGCTCGCAGCTCGAGCCCCGCGACGGTGGCGGGGTGGCCGCCCGGAGTGAGCAGCGCGCGCAGGATCGGCTCGCAAGCGCCCTCCTGGGCTCCGCGCTGGCTATGCCCACCCAGCCAGGCCTCGGGCGCGGTGGCGTTGGGGGACCAGTCGTGCGGCGTGGCCACGATCGCGCGGCCTCCAGGGCTCAGGACGTCCCTGACGCTCTCGAGGTGGCCGTGCGGGTCGTTGACGCAGTCGATCAGGTTCAGGCTGCTGACCAACGCGAAGGAGCCCGCCGAGAAGGGCAGCGCGGTGGCGTCGGCCGCCCAGAGGTCGACCCGCTCGGCCGCCTGGCGCAGCTCGGGAGTGAGGGAGAGGGTCCGCTCGTCGTAGACGATCCCGCAGCGGCGGCGGGGATAGCGGACCTCGCCGCTTCGGAGCGCGCGCTGGCCGAGGCGCAGCATGGGCAGGGTCAGGTCGACGCCGAG
>CALDQK010000172.1 GCA_937911525.1 uncultured bacterium | reverse complement strand
CCGCGAGGTGCAGGCCGAAGTGCAGGATCTGACCGGCCTGGAGCGGGACGCGCACGTCCGCCAGGCTGCCGGTCGGGGTGAAGCCGCTCTCGATCTGGTAGAGGCGGTTCATGGTCCGCTCGTCGTCCATGCGACGGCGACGGTCCGCGAACTCTCGCGCCAAGCGGAGGGCCGCCGGGTGCGCCTCGAACAGGTCGTCGTCCAGCGAGACGATCACGTCGGTCCGACGCAGGTCGAAGTGGACGCGGTAGCGGCCGTCGAGGACCTGGGTCGGGACCTCGCTCAGCTCGTTCTCGCGCGAGACCGGCTCCCAGTCCCACCAGCGCAGCTGCTTGTAGCGCTTGCTCAGCTGCTCGCGCAGGTGCGCCACGGTCGGCGAGCTGGTCGCCTCGGACAGGATCACGACCTTGTCGCCCTTGTCCTCAGCGGCCTTCTTCATCCGCTGGCCGAGGTCCTTGCGGAACGCGCTCCAGCTGCTGGCCTCCTCGCTCCCCTTGCGACGCACGACCTTGCTGCGGTCGGGGTCGTAGAGGTTGAGCAGGCTCGCCTGCGCGAAGCCGTTGGTGGCGCCGAGGCTCTCGGGGTGGAGGTCGTTGCCCTCGACCTTGATCGGGCGCCCGTCGTAGGACTTGACCAGCAGGCCGGTGCCCACGCCGCCGAGCTCCATCGTCGTGGCGTACTCGACCGGCTTGCCGGGGAGGCGCTCGTCGGGGAGGCGGGAGTAGGGGAGCACCTTCTCCTTGGGCCAGCGCATGAAGTCGCAGCCGGTCAGACCGGCCAGCGCCAGCGACGCGCCCATCAGCTGGACGAAGCGCCGCCGCGACACGGGGTCCACCACCGCGTCGAGCTGCTGGGGGAACTCCTTGGCGACCATCTCGCGGAACTCGTCGGTGTCCGCCAGGTCGTTGAGGCTACGCCAGTAGGCCTTGCTCTCGTTGTCGTTTAGCGATGGCATGTGGAGCAACTCGTGTCGGGGTTGATGCCGAGCTCTTCCTTGATGGTGCGGCCATACTCCGCGCGGGAGAGACCCTTACCGCCGGGCATGTCCTCGTGGCGGAA
The DNA here is from genome assembly GCA_937911525.1 of uncultured bacterium. Lineage (GTDB taxonomy): Bacteria > Planctomycetota > J058 > J058 > J058 > NORP233. Next base: position 1,805 of record CALDQK010000172.1, on the reverse strand, counting down.
GCCCATCGTCGTGATCTGGTCGAGGGGACGGAGATGGTTCTCGGGGCGGCGGTGGCAGTCCACGCACCAGCTCATCGAGAGCGGCTGGTCCTGGTAGACGACCTCCATGGTGTCGATCCGCCCGTGACAGCTCTCGCAACCGACGCCCCGGTTCACGTGGGCGCTGTGGTTGAAGTAGCTGTAGTCGGGCAGGTCGTGGATCTTGATCCACTCGACCGGCATCCCCGTGCGGAAGGCCTGACGCACCGGCTCGAGCAGCGGGCTCTCCGTGCGCACCTTCGCGTGGCAGTTCATGCAGACCTGCGCGGTGGGGATGTTGCTGAACCCGGTCCGCTCGACGCCGCTGTGGCAGTAGCGGCAGTCCAGGCCCAGCTCGCCCACGTGGAGCTTGTGGCTGTAGGGCACGGGCTGGACGGGGGCGTAACCCACGTCCGTGGTGCGGGGCGAGAAGCCGTAGGCCACCAGCAAGGTGACGTAGCCACCCGCTGCGGCCGCCAGGGCAACGACACCCTTGAGCATCGGGTCGAACCAGGCCGGAAAAGGCACCCGGCGGGGAGACATCCAACTCACGTAACGTCCACCTCAGTGGTTGCCGGCGGGGTTCCTGTAGCTGCGCCAGGCAGCGTGGGGGTCCCCCCGGTGTCTTGGGCCACAGGTTCTAAGGACTTGGACCGACGCCCGCAAGGCCGCCTGCGACGTCCCTAAACCTCGACGGGAGGGATAGTAGGTGAGCGACAGGGAGCCCCCATGCGGCAAGTTGTCGCACGGCCATGTAGCTCATGCACTTAGGGGCAATGGACTTAGAGCCGCCGTCCCATTTCCGGGCGAGCGCAGGAGCGCGCGTGCCCCAAATTGCGACAGCGGCGTCTCCTCGCGGGACGAGACTCCCCCCTCGGCGACGCGGGACCGGCCGCAAGTTTCTCGCTGAGACGACGGCCCTTCGGCGAACCTCGAGCCCTCGTATGATCCCGCGCTGACTCGGAGTCCCCCCTGACCGAAGCCGCACCGAAGAAGCTCGACCGCGAGCTGGGCCTGTGGTCCGTCCTCGCGATCTCCATGGGAGCCATGCTCGGCTCGGGAATCTTCGTGCTCCCAGGCGTGGCGGTCGGCTACTCCAAGGAGGCCCTGGCGCTCGCCTACCTGATCAGCGGCCTGATCGTCCTCCCCGCCGCCCTCTGCAAGTGCGAGCTCGCGACCGCCCTCCCCCGCTCGGGCGGGACCTACCTCTACGTCGACCGCAGCGTCGGCCCGCTGGCGGGGACCGTCGTCGGGCTGGGGACCTGGTTCTCGCTCGTGTTCAAGAGCGCCTTCGCGCTGGTCGGCCTCGGCGCCTACTGCGCGCTGCTCTTCGACCTCAGCGCGGCGGCCCTGACGGGGATCAGCCTGGCGATCTGCGCCGGGCTGATGGTCCTCAACATCGTCGGGGTCAAGAAGTCGACGAAGGTCCAGACGGTCGTGGTCGCGATCGCGCTGCTCGCGCTGACGATCTTCGTCCTGGCGAGCGCCCCCGAGATCTCGACCGAACGCCTGGCTCGCGCCAAGGACGTGCCCTTCCTCTCGATCCTCGCCTGCTCCGGCATGGTCTTCGTCTCCTTCGCGGGCGTGACCAAGGTGTGCTCGATCGCCGAGGAGGTCGTCGAGCCCAACAAGAACCTCCCGCGCGGGATCCTGGCCTCCCTCGGCCTGATCTGCCTGATCTACGTGCTGGTCTCGCTGGTGCTCACCTCCAGCGTCGACGTCGACGTGTTCAAGGGGAGCAAGACGCCGATCTCGACCGCGGCCGCGAGCCACCTCGGCAGCGCCGC
>CALDQK010000171.1 GCA_937911525.1 uncultured bacterium | reverse complement strand
AGCGTGCAGGCGGCGCACACCAGCAGGCCGAGGGCAATGTAGGGCTCGGGCGCGTCGGCGGCCTTCAGCTCGAAGAGCAGGTGCACGCCGTTGACCCACAGCAGCTGCGCCGAGAGGAGCAGGAAGCCCAGCCCGCTCGAGGGGAAGCCCTTGCGCTCGAGCAGGCGCCCGCAGCCGAAGGCGCCGCCGGTGATCCCGAGCAGGAGCAAGGCCTGGACCCCGCCCGGCAGGCCGCTCCAGGTCGCGAGCACCACCCCCAGCAGCCCGCAGAACACGAAGGTGCTCCCCAGGGCGAGCACGATCGCCAGCAGGGGCGAGATCCGCGCCTCGGGCTGCGCGGCGCCCGCGGCGCCCGGCGCCGCCTTCTGCTCCGCGAGCTCGCTGGCCGCCGCCTCGACCTTGCGGGCGCCCGCCAGGAGGGCGCGCGTCAGGTCCGCCAGCGGCGGGCGCGCCGCGGGGTCGGGCGCCAACGAACGACGCAGCAGGTGAGCCAGCCCCGAGCCCAGCCCCGCCGTCAGCCCGTGCAGGTCGAGCTGCCCCAGCGGAGGGAGCCCGCTCAGGGCCCACACCGTGAGCGCCGCCAGCGCGTAGACGTCGCTGGCCTCGCTCGCCGGCCCGCCCGTCGCGACCTCGGGGCTGACGAAGCCGACCTCGGCGGGGTCCGCGCCCGCCGCGAGCCGCGCCTGGAGCAGGCCGGCCGCGTCCCCGCCGGCCAGGACCAGCGCCGCCTGCCCGCTCGCGTCCACCCGCACCGTGTCGGGCCGCAGGTCCCCGTGCACCTGGCCGGCGGCGTGGAGGGCCTCGACGCCGAGCGCGACGGCGCCCACCGCGCTCAGGCGGCTGGGCACGTCGCGCAGCTCGCCCAGGCAGCGGGGAGGCAGCGGCTCGGAGTAGCGCAGCTCGCCCTCGTCGTGCCGCGCCCCGATCAAGCGCGCGCCTCCGGCCTCGACCGAGGGCGCCTCGCCAGGACCCGCCAGGCAGGCCAGCAGGGCAGGCGTCAGCCCGGCCTCGTGGTCGGGGCCGAGGAGGACGCCCCCGAAGACGCCGCGCCGCGCGGGGCCCGGGTCGGGCTCGAGCGTCGGCGCCGGCCCTGCGGACGAATCGCTCGGCGAATCCTCGCCCTCGCTCACCTAGAGCCCGAGCGCCTCGGGATCCAGCTCGCAGCGGTCGGTCCACTGCCCCACGAGCTCCCGCGCCCCGCGCAGCCAGTGGTTGGCACGCGCATAGTCCTCCCCGATCCGCACCCGGACCTCGCCGGAGCGGAGGTCGAGCCCGACCTCCTCCAGGTCGGACCAGGGCACGAGGAAGTCCGCGCTCTCGGGGATCAGGAGCACCAGCCCCGCGGTCGTCCGATAGCGGAGCACCGCGAGGGGGTGCCCGTCTCCGCCGGCGGCGTCGTGGAGGGTCACACCGTCCAGGTCCATGCGCGGACGAGCGGTCGTTGGCTTCACGGCGGGCCCCCTGTGGCGTAAGTCGCGATTCGGCGACCTTACCCGTTCAAGCCGAGCCCTGCCTCCGTCGATAGGGGAGCGGGGAGACTTCATGAACCGAGCCGCGCAGGCCCTGACCCTGCTGCTGCTCCTCGCTACGGGCTGCTCGCTCTTCGTGCGGCCCCAGGCCGGGGACCAGCCGCAGGACGACCCATCCGAGAGCGTCCGCGCCGTCGGCGTGACCTCGATCGACAGCAGCAAGATCGCGCCCAAGGTCTCGAGCTCGCCCTACTGGGACAAGATCCGCGCCGGCGGACCGCTCGTGATCGGCGTCAACCGCCGCTACCCGCCCTTCGGCGTCCCGGGCACGGATCAGCCCTTCGTCGGCTTCGACCCCGACCTCGCCCAGCACCTCGGCCAGGCCCTCGGCGTGCCCGTCAAGATCGTGGGGATCACCAGCCAAGGCTCCCTCGACGACCTCAACTCCGGCCGGGTGGACATCGTGATGGCTGGCCTGACGCGCACCGTCTACCGCGCGGCGCAGGTCTCCTTCAGCGTGCCCTACCTGACCGTGTCCCAGGGCGCCCTGATCGACCGGCGCTACGTCGAGGGCAGCCAGGGCACCGACGAGGAGCGCCGCCGCCGCAGCTTCGAGAGCTACGCGGACCTCGCCAAGGTGCCAGGCCTGCGGATCGCGGTCGTGCACTTCACCCGCCCCGAGCGCTTGGCCCGCTCGAACTTCCCCAACGCCAAGATCGTCCCCTTCGCCGACCTCGGCGAGTGCACGGACGCGCTCGCAGCGGGCAAGGTCGACGCCCTGGTCCACGACGCGCCCTACATTCGCGCCTGGCCCTTGATCCACCCCTCGCTCGCGGCGCGCTTCGCGCCGCTGCTCAAGCCGGTGACCGACGAGCCGATCGCGATCGCGATTCGCCAGGGCGACCCCGAGTTCCTCCGCTTCCTCGACGTCTACGTGCACGAGATCCGCCAGGACGGCACGGTCGCGGCGCTCTTCCGGCGCCACTTCCTCGACGGCGAGTGGGCCAAGACGGCCAACCTGCCCAAGGACACCGAGAAGGGCGGTGCCGAGTGAGCCGGCGCAAGAGCCTTACCTCCGCCCTCCTGCTCGGCCTCGGCTTGTGGGCCAGCCCGGCGGCCGCCCAGGAAGAGGGCGCCGACACCGCGCTCACCTACCGCGTCGGCGGCTCGCTCCGCGTGCGCGGCCTCTCCCTCAGCAACGGGACCCTGGCCCGGGAGCTCGACCCGACCACGCTCAACTCGCTCCGGGTCAGCGGCAACGACGACTTCGACGGGACCCAGAACTTCCTCGACACCCGCCTGCGCGTGCAGTTCAAGGCGACCCTGCTCCAGGAGGTCAGCGCCTTCATGGCGCTGGAGGTCGGCGACATCACCTTCGGCGTCCGCGACGCCGGCGGCGCGCTCGGCACCGACGGGGTCGTGTTCGAGAACAAGAACCTCTATCTGGAGTGGCACCCGACCCGCTACTCGTTCCGCCTCCGCGGCGGCCTCTACGCGCGGGAGAGCGACCCCCACGGCCTGATCCTCAGTAACGACGTGGCGGGCCTCCAGGGCGAGGTCGAGCTGCTCGGCCTCAACACCAGCGTCTACGCCGACATGATCAAGGCCGTCGAGAGCTCGCGCCTCGACCTCGACGGCGACGGCAAGATCGACAACGACTACAACGACCGCACGATCTTCCTGGCCGGCTTCACCAACGCCTCGCTCGACTTCCTCTCGATCTCGGGCTTCTTCGCGGCGGACATCGACAACACCCAGGACACCCCGGTCGCGGCCAACACCGAGCAGGACGTCTACTGGGCCGGCGCCAAGCTCTCGAGCCAGTTCGGGATCGTGCGCGTGTCGAGCACGGTGATCGGCGCCTACGGGAAGCGCACCGTGAGCGGCACCCCCGGAGTCACGATCCGCGGGCTCGCGACCCACAACCAGATCACGGTCTCGCTCCCCTTCGTGACCGTCGACGGGATCTTCGGCTGGGCCTCGGGCCGCAACCCGAGCTCGCGCACGAGCGACGAGGCCTTCCCCGTGATCACGCCCTTCTACGGCCAGTCGGGGATCATCTACAGCAACTTCGGCGGCTTCAGCGCGACCGGGAGCAACCTCTCGGGCACGGCCCACACCACCCTCAAGCTGCGCGCGACGCCCTTCGAAGGGCTCGACGTCGAGACGGTGTTCGTGTGGGCTTGGTACACCTCGGACCGCGACGTCAGCCAGGCCGTCAACGAGTTCAACCGCGACGCCCGCGACCTCGGCTTCGAGGCCGACCTCAACCTGACCTACACCGTCCTGACCGGCTTCAAGGCCTTCGCCCGCGGGAGCATTTTCTTCCCCGGCAAGGGCTACAAGGTCGAGCGCGACACCCGCCGCAGCGGCGCCCTCAGCCAGCTCATCGTCGGCGCGCAGTTCGACTTCTAGCTGTCATTCCTGGGGGGCGGCCCCCCCAGACCCCGTCTGGGGCCCGCAAGAGCACCAGGGGCTGGTGCTGCGGGAGGTGTGATCTTCCACGCCTCGAGATCGGTTGCGCACCAGCCCCTTACGCTCTTGCTCTGAAGTGGGGGCGGGGGCACCTCGTGTGCTCGCTTCGCTCGCAATGCGAGCGTTCTTCCCATAGGTGTGGGGGCACCTGGGTGTGCTCGCTTCGCAGGGCTTGGGTTGAGCGGAGGCGTTGGTGATTCGGAGCGGTGAGGTTGGCGACGTCGCGGCGTTGCTCGAGGTCTACAACCACTACGTCGCCACCAGCGACGCGACCTTCGACGAGGAGCCGCGCTCGCTCGCGGCCCACGAGGCCTGGTTCGAGCAGTTCGCCGAGCGCGGGCCGCACCGGATCCTGGTCGCCGAGGAGGAGGGGCGGGTGCTCGGCTGGGCCTCGAGCATGCGCTATCGGACGCACCCCGCGTTCGTCCGCACGGTGGAGACCTCGATCTACCTCGGCCCCGACGCTCGCGGGCGTGGGCTCGGGCGTCAGCTCTACGAGAGGCTCTTCGAGCTGCTCGCCGACGAAGAGGTCCACTGCGTCGTGGCTGGCGTGGCGCTGCCCAACCCGGCCTCGACCGGGCTGCACCTCGCCTGCGGCTTCCGCCAAATCGGGGTGTTCGAGGAGTACGCGCTCAAGCGCGGCCGCTATATCTCCTCGGCCTGGTTTCAGCGCCTGCTTGGCTGAACCGAGCCGCTCCGTCTGCTCGAATGGAGGCGTGAGCGAGGAGAGCGAGGCCAAGCGCAACAAGCGTCGCAAGCGGAAGAAGCCCCGCGCGAGCGCTGGCTCCGCGGAGGCCGCGCCCCCGGCAGAGACGGCGGCGCCCCCGGCTGAGACGGCGGCTCCCCCGCCGCTCGAGA
>CALDQK010000170.1 GCA_937911525.1 uncultured bacterium | reverse complement strand
GTTTCGCGGTTCCGGGCGGGTCGCGCGTGGCGATTCACCGCGGAGACGCAGAGAACGCAGAGTTTCGCGGAGAAGCGGCTCGTCGGCGAGGCAGGCTCTCGTGACTCGATCGCTCAGGACGTAGGCGCAGGTGCAGCGCCGTCGCTGGTCGGCCACGCGTTCGCTCCGCTTGGAGCTCTCTGCGAATCTCTGCGTCCTCCGCGTCCTCTGCGGTAAACCGAAGAGCCAGGGCGACGACGCACTAGCGACAGCTCGAGACGGGCTGCCTTGAAAGCGCGAAACTCCGGACTAGCCGCCTTCTTCGAACTCGACGTCGACCTGGCCGTCCGAGCTGAGCTGACCGGACTGGCGCTTGCCGGTCGGGTCCACGATCACGAAGGGCACGCCGCCCAGGGGCGCGCCGGCCGAGTCGCCGACCTTGAAGGTGAGCGGGTCGCCGTCCGGCGCGACCTCGAAGGGCTCCTGCTCGATCGGCTCCGGCATGTCGTAGCTCGGGGCCGTTCCGGGGCGCTGGACCGCCGTGCGGAGGACCTTGAAGGTCGTCGTGTAGCCGCTGCTCGGCAGCAGGGTGTGGATCGCCCGCCGCACGTAGTAGTTCCCCGACAGGTAGTTGCCGATCTCGTCGACCTCGACCACGGTGCCGCGGCGGATCTTGGGGTCGCCCTCGCAGGTCCCGTCGCCCAGGAGGAAGGTCTCGCTGGCCTTGGCGAACTGGGCGTCCACGTAGGCCTGGACCTCGTCCTGGTTGTGGGCCGGCGTCGAGATCTGGACCTTGGGCTCGGCGCCGTCGACGCTGGCGACCGCCTTGGCGCCCGGCTGGGTGCCGCCCATCAGGTCGCGCTCCTTCCCGGTCTTGGCCGACGCGGTCACGAGCTGCTTGTTGGTCATGTCCCAGGCCTGGACCTTGACCTCCTTCTGCTGCTGGGAGAGGTCGATCGCGACGCTGAAGTGGCGCAGCTCCTCGTGCCAGATCAGCGTGGTCACGGCCCCCGCCGAGAGCTTGGGCTTGCGCGCGACCAGCTTGCCGTCGTCGACGTAGACCTCGTAGCCGAAGAGGCCGGCCCGCTCGAGGATGAAGTCGGCGTCGGTCTGGTTGAGCTGAATGATCGCGTCCTGGGTCAGCGGCGTGGCCTCGACGTCGGTGCTCAGGCCCGCGGCCGAGGCCGCCTGCGAGATCACGTCCGAGTCCTTGGCCGAGAGGTAGGTCTTGCTGCGGCGGTTGCGGCGCAGGCGGTGGAACTTGTCGTGCGAGACGATCGTGAGCGTCTGGTTGCCGCGCCGGACGAAGGCCCCCCGGTAGCCGGTGATCTCGCCGTGGAACACGGCCGTGTTGGCGTCGCCCACGTAGCCGAGGCAGATCTCGATCGCCGCGCCGAGCTCGAAGGGGTGGTCGTCGCTGACCTGGCTGTAGTCGTCCCGCAGCTTGATCGTGGCGACGGCGGCGGCGTTGAGGGCGTCGTCGACGGTGATCTGGATCACCGCCGCGACGATGTCGTCGCTGATGGGACTTCCGTCGACTTTGACCTGGAAGTCCGGCTTGCTCTTGTCGCCGCTCGACATGTCCGAATCCTAGAGCCCCCGAGAGGCCCTGGCAACTTCGCTAACCCTCGCAGCAGAAGGAGTTGGGCAGGCTGATCAGCCCAAATTCGGCCTGCTCGCGCAGCGCGTCGATCACGTCCTCCTGCTCGACCCCTCCCGCCGCGGCGGCCTCGGCGACCGAGATCCCCTCCAAAGCGATCTTGAGGGCCAAGAGCGAGCGGGGCCCCGCGGCCACGTAGTTGGCCCGCAGCGAGGTCGGATTGCGCCACAGCAGGGCCAGCTCCTCGCCGGCTGGAGGCGGCTCGCTGACGGGCTCCTCCCGCTCGGCCGCGGCCTTGGCCCAGCCGCACACCTGGTGGGTCAGCTGGAGCGTCTGCAGGGTCGGGTTGACGCTCGGCGCCTCGACCTCGCCGGGGTGGCGCTCCTCGCTGGTGTAGACGAGGTGCTTGGTCAGCTCGAAGAGGGCGACCTGGGGCAGGTGGCCCGCGACCGCCTCCTGCTCGGCGAGGAAGCCCGGGAAGTCGTGGCCGAGGGTGTTGATCTGATAGCCGTGGGCAGGCCGGATCGCGTAGTAGGCGCGCAAGAGCTCGCCCCAGGCGGGCTCGCCCATGAGCTCCTTGGTCCGCCCGTAGAGGGCCCCGAGGCACTCGCCCTGGTAGTACTGAATGAACTCGCCGTAGATCGCGAGCCGCTCGGTGTTGGGCTCCCACTCGGGGAAGGCGTCGAGGAGGGGCTGGGGGTCGTCGGGGGAGCCCCACACGTAGCCCTCCATGGCGGCGTGGAAGCGCTCGAGGAACTCGCTCACGAGGCCGCCTCCAGGAGCTCGCGCGCCTTGTCGGCCTCGTCGAGGAGCACGTCGAGGCTGGGGATCGACTGGTCCCACTCGACCAGGGCGCTGACGGGGCCGCGCCGCTCGAGGAGCGCCCGGAACAGGTCCCACACCGGCTCGGGCACGGCGCTGGCGTGATCGTCGATCAGGGCCCGCTCCTCGACCCGGTGGCCCGCGAGGTGGACGTAGCCGACCCGCTCGAGGGGCAGGGCGTCCAGGAAGGCCACCCCGTCGTAGCCGAGGTTGGTCGCGTTGACGTAGAGGTTGTTGACGTCGAGCAGGATCCCGCAGTCGCCCCGCTCGGCGACCTCCCGCAGGAAGGTCGCCTCGTCCATTTCCTGGCCGGGCATCGTCACGTAGTAGCTCGGGTTCTCGAGCAGGAGCGGCCGCCCGACCGCCTCCTGGATCACGCGCGCCCGCCGCGCGACCGCCTCGACCACCTCCTCGCGGAAGGGCAGGGGCAGGAGCTCATGGCTGTAGCTGCCGGCGACGCGGGTGAAGCAGAGGTGGTCCGACACGAAGGGCGCATCGACCCGCTCGGCCAGCTTGCGCAGCCGGCGCAGGTAGTCGGAGTCGGGCTCCTCGGCGCCGCCGACGTCGAGCGCCACGCCGTGGGGCACGATCGGGAAGCGTGCGCGCGTCCGATCGAGGGCCCGCGCCACCCGACCGCCGAAGCACATGAAGTTCTCGCTGACCACTTCGAGCCAGTCGAGCTGCCGCTCGCAGGTGAGCAGCTCCTCGTAGTGCGGTCGCCGCATGCCGACGCCCGCGCCGAGGTAGGGATATCGAGCCGCCATGGGCGTCACCTTACTCAAACGCAGCGACCGCGCCTGGCCTCAGGCGCGGTCACGCGATCGCTCACAGAGTCCTGCCGCAGCGAAGACAAACTCCCAGTCGTGCCCCTGCCCCTGCCCCTGCCCGGAAAGCGAAGCGCGGGGAGTTGTCGCATTCAGCGACAGCTCTTTCGCTCATATGGGTTCGGGCACGGGCACGGGCACGAGTCGCGCCTCCCACATGGCCCGACCCAATGCTCCCTGGGTCTCGCAGGCGGCCTCCCGAATCACCTTGACGCCCTCGGGCGCTCTACGATGCCGCGCCGCTCGCGCAGGGACGCTTCCCCTGCTCCTCCCCCTGACGCCTCCGATCGAGCCTCCCGCTCGCGAGCATCTAGGAAAGAGCGGCGCAGCCGCGCTCTTCCTAGAACGACGCGACCGCGCCTGGTTCCAGGCGCGGTCGCGAAGTTGGAGTGTTTTGCGGTGTAGCGGCGCTACTTCTTCTCAGCGCCGGGGCACTTCTGCTCGCCGCCCTCAGCGCCAGGGCACTTTTGCTCGCCGCCCTCGCCACCCGGGCACTTGTTCTCGCCGTCGGCGGGCTGCTCGGCGGCCGGCTTCTCGCCGCCCTCGTCCTTGCTCTTGCATCCGCTCAGCGCCAGCGCACCAATCGAGAGGGCACCGACGACCTGCATCAGATTACGCTTCATCAGGCTTTCCTTACACGTTCTCGAGGGCTTTCGAGGATCCCAGGAGAGACTTCTCCCCTTGATCAGCAAGATCCCCACTTTGGTGAAGGTCGCAGCCGAGAGAACTCGACCCGCCGCCTTCGCCAACCCTCTGCCGCGCACCTATTGCTGGAAGTCCAGCCTGCCCGTGCGCGACGCAGAACAATAACACCCGGCCCCGACCCACGCACACGCGTCTTTTTTGCCAGGGGGAGCCTCAGCGAGGAGCCCCCGGCTCCGCCTGGGGGGAGACTGCCTGGTCCCCTTCGATCGCGCGCCGCAGCGCCTCGTCGGCCGCCCCGGCGGCCAGGGTCGCCCGTCGCCCCACCCCCTCCACGCCCAGCCGGGCCAGGAGCTCGGGCGCCCGGGACATGAGCGCCTCCTCCAGGTGGGGCCGACCCACCTCGGCCCAGAGGGGCGACTCGGCCAGGGCGTCCACCGCGGCCGCGAAGTCTTTGCTCGTGATCCGCCCCTTGGGCAGCACGCGCGCCACGACGTGGTCGAGGGTGACCCTCCCCTCGCTGCGGCGCCGCAGCTCGAGGTCCAGCTCGAGCATCAGGAAGGCGCCGCCCCAATAGACGGCGCGGTAGCAGTGCAGCTCGCGCAGGCGGCGGTCGAGGTCCCGCAGGTTCAGGCCGTTGGCCTCGCCGCTGCCCGCCTCGTAGCCCCAGGCCATGGCGCCCCACATTCGGGCCGCGCTCTCGCGCCCCGAGCGGATCCGCGCCACGCACTGGTAGTAGGTCGCGAGCCCCTCTGTCAGCCAAGCGCGCCGGGGGACCACGCGGGGGTGGAGCGTGTGGCAGAGCTCGTGGATCGCGGTCCAGTCGTCGAGCAGCTCGGGCGCCGAGGCGTGCTCGCCCACGTAGAGGGCCACGCTCTGGGGGTAGCTCCAGAGCACCCGCCCGAAGGGCGCCGGCTCCCAGCTCCCGCTAGCCGGGATCAGGATCACCTGGATCCGCGGGTGGGGGGCCCGGCCGCTGGGCCGACAGTGGACGACCTCGCGCTGAGCCTGCCGCAGCCAGCTCAGGACCACCTCGTCGCTGACGTCGAGGTCGCCCTCGACGAAGCCGACCTCGAGGCTGCCCCCGGGCGTCTCGAGGGAGTGGCGCCGGAGGCCGAAGCCGTGGTGACCGGGCGCGAGCAGGTCCCGGGCCGCCAGCTCCACCTCGTGGCCGCCCCCCTCGCGCTCGCGCAGGGCCCAGGGCAGGAGCGGCTCCAGTCCGCGCAGCTCGAGCCGGACCTGGGTGTCGGCGGCCAGCCCGGTCGGGCGGAGCAGGTAGCTCGAGCCCGAGAGCATGTAGGAGCGGGCCCCCCCCGCTCCCGCCTGCAGGCTCTGGTAGGTGCGGGTCCGCTCCGCCAAGGCGTAGCGGTAGCGCACTCGCCGCGCCCCCGGGGGGAAGTGCACCCGGCGCCTGCGGTCGAGGCGCCGGCGGACCTCACCCTCGGGCGTGGTGGCGCTCAGCTCGCCCGCGATCGGCTGCCCCAGTCGCCACTCGGCGGGGCAAGGGCCGGAGACCTCGACCTCCACCTCGAGCGCGCCGGGCTGAGCGTCGATCCGATAGGTCAGCGCCAGCGGAAGGGGCGCGGGCGCGGAGGCGCAGCCCGCGCAGGCGAGGAGCAGCAACGCGGGGATCGCGCCCCAGTTCAATCCAGCTCGTCTTCCTCGGCTGAGGGCTCGTCAACGGGCTCGGGCGGGCGCGGCGCCTTGAACTTCACGTTCCACTCGATCGGGCCGGCCTCGCCGCTGGCCTCTTCGCCCTCAGCCGCCTCGAGATCCTCGTCCTCGCCCTCCTCGGCCCCCTCCTCGCCCGGGCGCGGCACGAACTCGATCTCGGCGTTGATCCGGATCTTGTGGCTGCGCACGAAGCGGTCGAGCTCGGCCTGGAGGTCCATTTGGCGGAGGAAGCCGCTCAGCTCGCGAGCCACGAAGCCGTAGAGCTCGTCCTTCCCCTTCGTCGCGTTCTGCGTGATCGTCTTGCCGATGTCCCGCGGGAGCTTGGCGTCCTTGACGTAGCGCCGAACGGTGTCCTCCGTCAGGAAGTATGCCCCGAGCCCGAGCGTGAGGATCTTCTTGGTCAGGTCGCTGCGACCTGCCTTGTCCTCCTCGAAGGGTCCGCCGTTGCTGCCGTTCATGCTGTGCCCTTGGGTCCTGGTCTTCAGTACGACTCGGAGGCCGCCAGGACCGCCTCAATGAGATCACCGTCACAGCCCACCAGCCCCGAGCCCTCCCCCTTGAGGAAGCGCGCGGCGCGGGCCATGACCTTCTGGTAGCTGCCGCGGTCGGCCTCGGCGCCGACCACGAGCAGGAAGAGGTGCACCGGCGCGCCGTCCAGCGCGCCGAACTCGACCCCTGCGCGAGCTCGCCCGAACACGACCTGCACGTCCTTGACCTCTCGCAAGCGCACGTGCGGCATGGCCAGGCCCTCGCCGAAGCCGGTGCTCGAGAGCGCCTCGCGCTCGTGCACCGCCGCGAGCAGCGTAGCCGCGTCGAGGTCCATCACCCTCGCAGCCCGCTGACAGAGCTCCTCGAGCACGGCCTCGCGGTCCGAGCTCTCGAGCTCCAGCACGCGGCTCTCGGCGAGCAACTTGGAGAGAGCGGCCATTAGGCGTCTCCGCCGGCCTTCAGCGCGCGCAGTCGGCTCATGGCGGAGCTGGCCTTCTTACTGACCTGCTCGTCCGCCGCTTCGCCGGGCGCCTCGGGCCCCTTACTGATCTTCTTGTCCGCGCTCGCAGCCGGGGCGGCGGCGCCGCCTCCACCGCTCCGGAGCGCCTTGAGTCGGCTCAGCGCAGAGCTGGCCTTCTTGCTCACGCCCTCTTCGGCCGCCT
>CALDQK010000169.1 GCA_937911525.1 uncultured bacterium | reverse complement strand
CCCCGCACTCGGCGGGCAAGTCGCTCGCCTCCAGCCGCAGCGAGAAGCGCCCCAGGGGCAGCGCGACCTCGCCGCCCGCCTCCTCGCTCTCGAACATCCCGCGCACGCTCTGAACGGTCGGGACGAAGTCCGCCAGAGCGCCCTCGTCGGCGGCGCCCGCGCCCAGCTCGGCGCCCGCGAGGACGGTCCCGTCCTCGCGGGTGAAGGTCCCGCCGCCCTCGCCCAACGCCTCGGCGACGAGGGCGTAGGCCAGTCGCCAGTCAGCGCGGCTGCTGAGCGCCCCCAGGCGCACCGTGATCAAGCCCGGGCTGCCGTCGTGGTAGAGCAGCAAGCCCCGCACGGATCCCTCCACGAGGACGTGGCTGATGCCGCTCTCGCTGAAGCTCTCCTGCGGCTCTCCGTTGAGCTCCTCGTCGTAGCGAGCAGCGATCAGGCGATCCCAGTCGGCCAAGGTCAGCGACGACCCTGTCAGGGTGAACTCAACGGACATAGAGGCCTCCGCTACTCCTGAGGAGTCGGGCTGAGGAGCAGATCTCCGCCCTCGACCTTGACCCCGAAGCGCGCGACCTTCATGTCGGGCGGGCGCTCGAGGCAGCCCGTCGTGACGTCGAAGGGCCACTGGTGCCAGGGGCAGTAGATCGTGGTGCCCTCGAGCTGGCCCTCACCGAGGGGGCCGCCCACGTGGGGGCAGATGTTGTCGATCGCGTGCAGCTCGCCCTCGACGTTGAACACCGCGATCGAGCGCCGACCGACCTGATAGATCCGCCCCTTGCCGACCGGCACGGCGCCGGCTTCGGCGACGCGCACGAAGTCGTCGCTCACGGGCCGCGCTTCTTCTTGGAGCGCGGGTCGCTGGGGTCGAGGGTCTTGACGCCGAACTTGCTCTGGTAGCGGTGCCCCTCCAGCAAGCCGAACTCGCTCTTGAGGGGCACGACCTCGTTGGCGATCGCGTTGATCGTGACCTCGTAGTCGCCGCCCCGCTTGACCTTGATCACCATCGTGGTGTCGGCCGGGACCTTGAACTTGTAGGAGGGCTTGCCCTTCTTGGCCACGATCACGAAGTCCATCACGAAGCGTGAGGCGTTGACGATCTCCCACTCGACGTGCTTCTTGCCGCTCTTGAGCGGGCCGATCAGCTTCGGCTCAGGGAAGCGGATCGGCTTGCGCGGCTTCTTGGGCTTGGGCGTGGGACGAGGCTTGGAGGCCACCGGCTTCTTGGGCTCCTCCTTGGTCGCCTTCGGCTTCTTCTCCTTCTTCTGCCACACCTCGTTGGGGGGCTTGACGCCCTCCCAGAACTGCGCGATCCGCCGCTCGGCGGTCAGGACCTTGATGAAGCCGCGCGGGTCCTCGCCCTTGCCAGGCGGCTCGCGGCCGATCTTCAGCACGCGGTACTTGGTGTCGAAGGTCCCGACCACGTCCTCGCCGGTGATCGTCTTGCCGACCTGCGCCGTCGTGCGCAGGCTCTTGGTCCAGCCGTCCTGGGCGGCCCGCCACTGGTAGATGAACAGGCTGGCCGAGGACCCCTCGGCGTTGACGACCTCGAGGTAGAGATCCGCGAGGGCCTCGCCGCGCTCGGACTCACGGCTCTCGGCCTGCACGCCGACCGCCTCCAGCTTGTAGAAGGCGACGCTGCCAGGGAGGAGGGCCGTGTCGGTGTAGGACGTGCCCTCCACCTCCTTGAGCGGCTTCCACTCGCCCTTGCTGCCCAGGCGGCGCAGGATGCGGTATTTGACCACCCCGCCGTAGGGCTCCCAGGTCAGGGTCAGCTGGCGCGGCTGGTTCCTGGTCAGGGTGGGCGGGTCGAACATCGCCTTCTGCGCGGCCGCGGGGCTGGCCAAGGCGCACAGGAACCCAAGTGTGAAGAGCGCTGTCCCGCGCATGGCGGTCGTCCTTCCTGCTGTCTCCACCTAGAGCCTATCAGGTCGCGAAGGCAACGATCGAGGCCAAGCCCAGCAGCAGGCCTCCCTCGAGGTAGCCGGCGTTCAGGTTGCGGTCCTGCGCGATCTCCTCGTGGAGGGTCCGCCCCGGGAAGAAGGCCCGATCGACCACGAAGCGCCCGACGGTCAGGAGCAAGAGCGCGAACACGAGGTAGATCGCGAAGCGCTCCAGGTGCTCCTCCCAGGAGGTGAAGCTCCCCCCGCTGCCGCGCAGGATCACCACGCCGAGGGCGATCAGGTTCCCCCCGTAGGCGACCCCGGCCGCGACGTTGTCGGCCTCGAGCTCGCGGAGCAGGTCGTAGCTGACGAGCTGTTGGTAGGCGAGGGCGAAGCCGGTCAGCGCGCCCATGCCCAGGAGGAAGAACACCAGGGTGGTGTGCCAGCCGCCGCCCTGACCCGAGATCGCGCCCGCGACCACGAGGGCCGAGGAGACGTAGGTCCCGAACTCGACGGCCCCCACCCCCGCGTTGCGGTCCTCGACGATCTCCTTCTTGGCGCTGAAGCCGCGCAGCACCACCACGTCGAGCAGCACGCGGGCCGCGTTGAGCAGCAAGATCGCGCCCAGGACCCAGAGCGCGTCTACGCCGAGGTCCACGAAGAAGTGATCGAAGTTCAGCGCGGCCCCCGCGCCTCCCTCGGCGGCCGCCTCGGCCTCGACCATGCTCTCTTCCTGATAGATCGCGCCCAGGAACACGATCACCACGCCCAGGTAGTAGCCGATCAGGCTGATCCCGAAGGCGGGGTTGTCGCGCGAGCTGAGCTCGTCGTCGAGGTCGAAGGGCGTGCAGAGGTTCAAGGTCAGCTTGGCGACCAGGAGCATGAACAGGGCCAGCACCACGTAGCAGAGGTCGGCCAGGAGGTGGATATCGAACTCGTGCATCACTTGCCCCACGAGAAGCCGCTGCGGCGCCGGCTCGAGCTCGAGCTCGAGCTGCGGTAACGGGGTCCGCTGCTGCTCCGGCGGTAGCCGCCGCCGACGACGACCGTGCTGCGCCGGACCGGCTTCTTCTCGTAGCGGGTGCCGCGGAACTTGCCGCCCGTCTTCTTGTAGCGGGTGTTCTTCCAGCCGTCGCTGCGGACGAACTTCGAGCTCGCGTAGATCTTGCGCGTCAGGCTGCCCTGCGAGCCGTAGAGCGCGTGGCCCCAGTCGTCGGCGCCGTACCACTCCTTGGGCGCGAGCCGCCAGCTCTTGTGGTCGGCCCGCTTGACCGGCGCGTAGAAGGCGTTCCAGAACACGCGCTCGACGGGATGCGCCTTGTCCCCGAAGACCCAGCGCTCCTGCTCCCACGCCCCGAAGCTGGGGTGGCCGATCAGCCCGAAGCCAGCGGGCGAGACCTTGGTCTGCTTCTGATCGTCGAAGTAGCCCAGCGCCTTGCTCTCGAGCGCCATGCCGAGGTGACCCTCGTGGCGCTTGTAGTCCGCCTCGCTGACCTTCTTCCAGGCGCCGCTCAGCTGGTTGTCCAGGTCCTTGCCCACCAGCAGCGTCTTGATCTCCTGGTGGAAGGTCACCTCGTAGCCCTCCTTGATCTCCATGTCGGTCAGGAAGCGCACGTAGCCGTGGTCGAGCTGGTCGAGCTGGCGCGCCATCGCGCTCAGCTGCCCCTTGGCCTTCGCGCGCAGCTTGCTGAGCTGGATCGTGCGCCGGTAGAAAGCCTGGGGATCGACGTCCTGGAGCGGCAGCTTGGCCATGCGCTCGATGTCGGCCGCGAGCTCGCGGCTCTGGTCGCCGAGGTGCAGGACCACGTCGCCGCGGCGTCGGATCTCGGCGGCGTTGAAGGGGTAGCTCGCCGCGTAGCCCTCGACCTGCTTGCCCAGCTCGCCCACCGGGAGCTGCTCGAGGGCGAGCGCGTCCGCCTTGGCCTTGGCGACGTAGTCGTCGCGCTTGTCGAGGAAGTCGCGCAGGCCGTCGACTCGGGTCCGCAAAGAGCTGATCCGAGCCGAGACCGCACCCCGGCGCGCCTCCAGCTCGTCGAGCTTGGCGAGCAGCTGCTTGGCCTTCTCGACGTTCGGCTGCGCGAGCATCTCGGCCAGGTCAGCGTGCTCCTTGGCCAGGGCGTCCGCCTGCGAGGCGGCCCACTTGCACGCCCGCGGCCAGCCGCGCCCGTTGGCGAGGCCGCGCACGGCGGGGTGCGCTTCGATCAGGCTCTCGACGCGGCCTCCCGTCTGGCCGGCGAGCTCCTTCAGCTGGCGCAGGTGGAGCGCGACGCCCTCGAAGCTCTTCTGGGCTCGATCGACGATGGCGCTCAGCTCCTTGATCCGCTGCTCGAGCCCGCCCAGCGACTTCATCGCGTCCTCGCGCGAGGTCCCCAGCTCTTCGAGCAGGCCCTCCACGGCGACCTCGTCGTCGCGCGCGTTCTTCTCCAGGAGCGGCGCGACCTCCGCGCCGTAGCGGGCCAGGGCCTGCTCGATGTCGGCCCCCGCCGAGTCGACCAGCTCTCGCCAGCCCTCCTCGCGCGCGGTCGGCCCCAGGATCTTGGGGTGCGCGGCCAGGGCCTCGTCGATCTTGGCCCCGATCCGCTTGACGGCGTCGCGGTCGGCCTCGAGCAGGCGCTTCTCCTCGCGGCAGTCGTCGTGCAGGTAGCCCGGCAGGCGGCTCTCGGCCCAGGTCACGACCCCGGCCAGGAGCGCCATGGTGACCAGGCAGCCAGCCATCGCGACCCAGGTGCCTCGATTCATAGATCCTCCAGCGCGCGATCCTATCGGTTCTCGCGCAGCAGCGCGCTGGGAGAGCCTGGAACCGCGCTAAGGCGCGTGCTTCTTGCGCAGGGCCTGCGCGCGGCGCCGCGAGGCGCGAGTCGGGCAGAGGGGGCGCGCCCAGGGCGAGCGCCCAGCCGACTCGGGCTGGCTGGCGGGCGGACCCGCCAACGCCTTCAGCCGGTTCCAGCGAGCGCTGCTGGCGGAGTGAGTGCCCTTCGATCCCATGGGTCCTCCCTTTCCTCCGGTGTATCCCATGGCACCGACGACTGGAGATGAGGACCCCTCAGGATCGGCTCGAGCTCAGGTCAGCAGCTCCCCGTAGAGGGCGTGGGCGCTGACCCGCTCGACGCGGGCCGTGGCCAGCTCGCCGCGGCGGTCGCCCGCGGGGGCGGGGAAGTGCAGCACGCGGTTCAGGCGGGTGCGGCCCGACCAGCGCGCCGAGTCCTTGCGGGAGGGCCCGTCGATCAGGACCTCCATCTCGGCGCCCACGTAGCGCTCGTTGTGCCGCTGGCTGAGCTCGTTCTGGATCGCGAGCAGCTCGTTGCAGCGCCGGTCCTTGTCGGCCTTGGGGACGTCGTCCTCCATCCGCCGCTCCGAGGGCGTGTTGGGCCGGGGCGAGTACTTGAACACGAAGCTCTGGAAGAAGTCGAGCTCGCGCATCACCGCCTTGCTCTGCTCGTGGTCCTCCTCGGTCTCGCCGGGGAAGCCCACGATCCAGTCGCTGGCGAGCACCAGCTCGGGGACCGCCTCCCGCGCGGCGGCCGCCATCTCGCGGTAGCGCTCCACCGTGTAGAGGCGCGCCATGCGCTTGAGGATCCGGTCGCTCCCGTGCTGGACGGGCACGTGAATGAAGGGGCAGAAGGTGCGCAGCCCGCGGATCCGCTGCCAGAAGTCGTTCTGGAAGAAGTTGGGGTGGCTCGTGATGAAGCGCGTGCGCGCCAGCCCCTCGATCTCGTCGAGGGCCGCGAGCAGGTCGGCGAGGTCGGGCGACCCCGGCAGCTGCTTGCCCCAGGAGTTGACCGTCTGGCCCAGGAGCGTGACCTCGAGCACGCCGTCGTCGACGAGGCGGCGGACCTCGTCCACGATCGTCTGCATCGGCATCGACTCTTCGGGGCCGCGCGTGGTCGGCACGATGCAGTAGGTGCAGTGCAGGTCGCAGCCGCGCATGATCGAGACGAAGGCCCGGTGCGGGTCCTGGCGGAAGCGCGGGTCGCGCGCGTAGTCGAAGTTCTCGTCCTGGCCGAGGGCCAGCCCGCGGCCGCCCTCGCCCTTGACCGAGGCGTAGAGCTCGGGGAGGCGCACGAACTCCTTGGTGCCCGCCACGATGTCGAGGTGGGGGGCGACCTTGAACAGGTCCTCGCCCTGGCGCTGACCCATGCAGCCGATCAGCGCCAGGACCGAGCCGTCCTTGCGGTGCGGCGTCCCCGGCTTGAGCACGCCCAGGCGCGAGACGACGCGGTGCTCCGCGTGATCGCGCACGCTGCAGGTGTTGAGCACGATCAGGTCGGCCTGGCTGACGTCTTCGGTCCGCCCGAAGCCGGCCTCCGTCAGGGCCTGCTCGGCGAGCGCGCTGTCCAGCTTGTTCATCTGGCAGCCGTAGGTCTCGAAGTAGGCCAGCCGCTCGGCCGGGGCGGCGGTCGAGCTCTCAGGAGCAGCCAGGGGGAGCGCGCGGGACTTCATGCCCAGGAATATAGGCGCGGGGACGCGGACTGTCTCGTGTGAGGTCTTGTCAGCAGGGGCCTTAGGGCCAATCACCCGAGGGTGCCAAACCAACGACCTGCCTGATGTGTCTACCCGTACGAAGGGTGTGGGAGGGGTCCCCGTGAAGCTCGCTGTCCGACGCGTCCGCCGGGGCGTCCTGGCCGTCCTGGTCGCGCTCGTCTTGGGTCTGCTCGCCTGCTGGAGCCTGGGCGAAGAGCTCCTGCCCGAGCGCGCCGAGGCCGAGCGGGCCGAGAGCGCCCCGGCCCCGCCTCGCCTCCGTGAGGGAGTCGCCCGAGCCGAGCGCCCCGCTGCTCCCGAGGCGTCGTCGCCCCCGCAGGCGGGCTCCCGGACGCCTAGGCCCGGGCCCACCGGCCCCCTGCCGGCCTGGATGCTCGGCGAGGGCGGCGAGGGCTCCGAGGCCGCGCCGGAGCAGCGGGTCCGGGGCCGCGTCCTGGGACCGAGCGGAGCTCCCTGGGCGGCCTGCCCCGCGCCGGCGCCCAGCTCGACCTCGCCGGCGCCGAGGAGGTGGCCTACGGCTTCCAGGCCACCAGCGACGCCGCCGGGCGCGCC
>CALDQK010000168.1 GCA_937911525.1 uncultured bacterium | reverse complement strand
TCAGGGTCGCCCACACCTCGCGCTTGCGCTTCACGAGCGTCGCGGCGCGACCCGCCAGCGCCCGCTCGCGCTCGAGCAGCCCCTCGAGGCGCTCGCGCTGCTCGCTCAGCTCCTGGTGCTGGCTGATGGTCGGCTCGATCACCTGGGTGAAGAGCAGGCCGCCTCCGATGACGACGCCCGTGATCAGCGCCAGCCGCTTCTCGCGCTGGTTCATGGCTGACCTCCGGGGATCACGAGCCGGACCTGCCCGGCGAACTCCACGCCGCGCGACTTCTTGTTCTTGGGCAGCGAGACCTGCTCGATGCTCGCGGCGCGCACCAGGGGGTCCTGCTCGAGGCGCGAGAAGAAGGTCTCCACGTTGGACCAGCTCTTGGCGCGCCCGCGCAGCCCGAGCCCGCGCCCGTGGCTCCAGCGGAGCTCGGTCAGGTAGGCCTCGTCCTCGCCCGGCAGCGCGGCGGTCACCGCCAGCAGCGCCTCGAGCTCGCGCCCCTTGTGGGCGTCCCAGCCGCGGATCGAGCGCAGCTCCTCCTGGAGCGCCTTGACCCGCTGGACGCTGGGTCCGAGGGCCTCGCTCTCCGCCTCCAGCTCGGCGATCGCCGTCTCCTGCGCCTCGAGGTAGACCCGCCCGCCGATCAGGCCGACCACCAGCAGCACGCCCCCGACCAGGGTCCCGCTCACGTTGCGGCGCCGGGTGGTGCGCGCCGCGTTGAAGCGCGCCCGGTGCGCCAGGTCCAGGTAGGGGATCTCGGCGCGGACCGGCTCGATCAAGCCGGCCGCGATGACGAGGCGCGCCGCGCGCGCGCGATCCGCTTCGCCCTCGATCTGGATCGCCTCGACCGGCGCGCCGACGCGCTCGGCCAGGGCGGCGTGCAAGGTCGCGTCCTCGGCCCCGCCGCCCGCGAGCAGGACCCGCGCCGGGGCCCGCTCGTGTTCGTCGTCGCCCGCCTCCGTGCGCGCGGCGACCAGCGAGCGCGCGACCTCCTGGGGGAGGCGCTCCTGCCAGCCCTGCGTGCCCAGCCCGACCGAGGCGCTGCGGCTGTAGAGCAGGCGCCCCTCGTTGATCAGGAGCACGTCGCTGGTCGCGTGACCCACGTCGACCAGGAGCACCTCGCCAGCCTCGGCGGGGACGAGGCGCGCGGCGGCCTGGCTGCTGACCTCGAGGCGACCGACCCGCAGCGCGGCGCGCGTCAGGATCGTGCGCAGCTCGTCGAGGGTCGACTCCTTGACCGCGGCCAGGACGTAGCGCTTGCCGCCCGCGCCGTCGGGGCCGAGCTCGGCCCAGGTGAGCGAGAGCTCGCTCAGCTCGAAGGGGATCGCCTTGGCGGCCTGAAAGCGAAGCAGCTGCGGCAGCTCCTCGGGGCCGACGTCGGGCAGCGTCAGCGACTTGACGACGGCCCAGGCGCGGGGCACGGCGACGTGCACCTCGGCGCCCGGCTTGACGCCCAGCTCGTCGCGGGCGGCTTCGAGGGCCGCGACGAGCGCGTCCTCGCGGGCGTCGCCCGAGAGCGCCGGGTCGACCGGCTGCTCGGCGCAGACCAGACCGCGCTTGGTGCGGCGCGCGAGCTTGACGCCCGCCCGACCGAGGTCCAACCCTAGGGTCACGGAAGCTCCTCCCCCCGCTCCTCGGGGAGCGGGAAGC
Source organism: uncultured bacterium (assembly GCA_937911525.1). GTDB lineage: Bacteria > Planctomycetota > J058 > J058 > J058 > NORP233. The sequence continues at coordinate 5,267 of CALDQK010000168.1, read as the reverse complement.
CCAGCGGGGTCAGGTCGCGCCACAGCAGGACGCGGACCGGCACGAAGTTGCGGTCGATCAGGACCTCGACCCGGCGGAAGCGGGGGCGGTCGTTGAGCAGGGCCACGGCGTGGACCGTGAACTGGTCCGAGCGCGTGGTGACGCGGTCGACGACCGTGGCGAACTCGGCCGGCTCGAGCACGTTGAGCAGCCAGGCCGGACTCGAGAGGTCCTGGTCGGGCTGGAGGCGCGCCTCGAGGATCGCGTCGACCTGCTCCGCCTCGAGCTCGAGCCCGAGCAGCAGCTCCCGCGGACAGGTGTTGACGTTGATCCGGCCTGGGAGCAGGTCTCCTTCTGCCACGGTGACCACGTCGAGCAGGATCGCGACCTGGGCCGGGTCGAACTGGCCGCTGCGGAGCACGATCTCGCCCAGGCCCTGGACCTGGTTGCTGCGCTGGCGCGTCTCGGCGATCGCCTGGGCGTATTGCGGGCTGGCGCCCGCGCTGGTCAGGGCCTGGCTGAGGGCCTGCGCCTCGGTCGAGCCCCAGGGCAAGCGCGCGCTGCCGTCAGCGCGGCGGTTCAGGTCGCGCGAGAACACGGTCAGGTAGTCGATCAGGCCGCGGTCGAGCTCGCCGTCGGCGTCGTCGGGCGGGAAGGAGCCGTCGCCGTCGTCCTCGCCCGGATCGAGCAGGCCGTTGCGGTTGTGGTCCTCGCCGTAGAGCATCTGGGCGTCGACTCCGCGCACCCGCAGCAGCTCTTCGATCGAGTCGAAGGGGCCGTTCTTGGGCTGGTAGGGCGGGTCGAGCGTGCCGTAGTAGCCGGCCTCGGCGCCCTGGTCGCGCTGGTCGTCGTCTTCGTCGCGCCAATCGAGGATCCCGTGCACGGCCTCCTGGGTGATCCCGGGCAAGGCCAGCAGCTGCTGCTCGGTCGCGGCGTTGAGGTCGAGCTTGCTCGCCTCGTCGCGGACCCCGTAGCGCAGCTCGCGCCCGTCGCCTGGGTCGGGCGAGGGCAGGAGCAGCCACACCCGCCCCTCGCCGAGCTCCATCCCGGCGAAGTTGGCCTCGTCGTCGCGCCAGGGCGAGAAGAGCGAGTCGCCCGGGTCCTGCTCGGCGCGGACCTCGGCCATCGCCCGCTCGATCGCGCCGTCGATCAGCCCGCGCAGCTTGACATCGTCGGCCCGCTCGACCGCGAGCGCGATCTCGACCCGCGCGTCGCGCGCCAGGGTCAGCGCCATCGCGGTCACCGCGACCAGGATCAGGGTCACGAGGATCAAGACGATCCCGCGCTCGCGACCCTCGCTCGGCTGCGTAGCCATCACTGCCCGGCCTCCGGGAGCTGGCTCAGCCGACCGGTCAGGGCGGCGACCTCGAGCCGGTAGGAGAGGAGCTCGCCCTGATCGACGAGGACCAGCTCGACCACGGTCGAGGTGGGGAGGGTGTCGCTGCCCGCCGAGTCCCAGGTGTCCTGCCACTCCTGGCCGTCGAAGAAGCGCAGGTTCATGGCCACGACCTGGGGCGCGATCTCCTCGGGTAGGTCGGGCTCGACGCCCGCGGCGAGGTCGCGGACCCGCGCCACGCGACGGATCAGGCCGCGCTCGACCGTCTCGGGGTCGTCGTCGATCTCGTAGACCACCTCCCACAGGGCGCCCTCGCCCAGGGGGAGCTCCTGGCCGAACTCGGCCGCGGGCGGGAGCACCGCGATCGTCAGCCGGTCGCGCTGGTCGATCGGCGCCGGGTCTCCGCCGGGGGTCATGAGCTCGCTGGCCTTGCCGGCCAGGTCCGGCGGGAGCAGCTCCTCGCCGCTGGTGCCCACGGCGTCCTCGCCGATCAGGCCCGAGGCGTAGGTGCCCCCGGGCGGCACGAGCGCGCGCAGGTCGGCGCGCAGGCGCCGCTCGAGCGAGCTGAGCAGGGAGCGCCGGTCGGCGCGCCGGTGCATGCGCCGGCGGGCGTCGGCCTGGGTGCCGAACACCGAGGCGACCGCCAGCGCGACCACGGCCGAGAGGGTGGTCGCGAGCAGCACCTCGAGCAGGGTGAAGGAGCGCGGGAGCCTCACCGGACCCCTCCCGCCTGCGGGTCGACGAACACCCAGCGCACCAGCTCGAAGGTCCGCTCCTGGTTGTAGCGAACCCAGCTGACCCGGACCGTGATCTCGCTCAGGCCCTCGGTCTGAACGTCCTGCGGGTTGTTGACCTCGACCTCGTAGGCCAGGTCGGGCTGGCCGTCGTCGGTGAAGTCGCTGCTCTGGTTCTCGAGGGCCAGCTCCTGCGACTCGAGCCGGGTCATGACCAGCTCGGCGTGGTCGGCGGCGCGGCTGAGGTCGTCCGCGAAGGACTCGGCGCGCACGCTCGCCGCCACCCCGCCGGCCACGATGGCCAGCCCGGCCCCGCAGAGCACGACGGCCACGAGGACCTCGATCAAGGTCAGGCGCCTGGAGCTCAGCCGCATCACTGGGGCACCTCTTCCTCGAGCACGCGCGCCTGGCCCAGGTGCGGGTCGATCACCACGCGGACGGTGTCCTTGCCCGAGAGCGTGAACTCCAGCTCGGCGTCGTCCGCCGTGCCGTCGGGGCGGAAGCGGATCGCCGGCAGCAGCCCGCTGTCCTCGGCCGGCGCCTCGCCTGCGAGGAGCAAGTCGCTCAGGGTCACGTCCTCCGCGAAGGCGATGGGACGCGACCACTCGCTCTCCTCGCGCACGGCCTCCCGCTCGGGGTCGTCGGGGTCGTCGGCCTCCGCCAGAGGGTCGCGCCGGCAGGTCAGCCGCAGCTGCTTGCCCTCGCGGTCGATCACCAGCTCGTAGGCCCGCCCCTCTCCCGCCGCCAGCGCCCGCGCCTTGCGGCTGAGCGAGATCACGGTCCGGGCCTGCGCCTGCAGCCGCTGACCCGCGATCGAGCCAGTCAGGCGCGGAGCGAGCAGCCCGGCGGTGATGCCGATCACGACCATCACGAGCAGGAGCTCGAGCAGGGTGAAGCGGCGCTGGTGGAGGGAGCGGGGCATGAACGCGGTCGTTGGGTGCGAGTTAGCTGGGAGCGAGGGCTAGTTGGAGCTGGTGCCCCAGTTGGTGATGTCGTCCTCGGTGCCCTCGCGGGCGTCCGGCCCCGGCGAGAGCAGGTCGTAGCCGTTGGGGTTCTGGGTCCCGGGCGAGCGGTAGACGTAGTCCTGACCCCAGGGGTCCTTGGGGACCTCGCCCTTGAGGTAGGGGCCCTTCCAGTTCTTGGGCTGGGGCGCGGCGCTCGGCGTCGCGCTCAGCGCCTGGAGGCCCTGGGCGGTGGTGGGGTAGGTCCCGTTGTCGGCCTCGTAGGTGTCGAGGGCCGTGCTGAACAGGGACTTGATTTGGGTCAGGGCGGCCTTCTTGCGCGCGTCTTCGCTGCGACCGGCGAAGCGAGGCACGACGAGGGCGGCCAGGACGGCCAGGATGACCATCACGAGCAGGAGCTCGATCAGGGTGAAGGCGCGAGAGAATGTGCGAATGCGCATGCTTCTCCTCCGCTACTGGATCAGGGAGTTGAGGCTGAACACGGGCAAGAGCGCCGCGAGCACCACGAAGAACACCACGCCGGCGACCCCGACGATCAGGGCCGGCTCGAGCACGGTGATGAACAAACGGAGCGACTCGTCGACCTCTTCGTCGCTGCGCTCGCCGATGCGGTCGAGGACCTCGACGAGCGTGCCGCTCTCCTGCCCGATCTCGACCATCTCGATCATCTGGGGCGGGAAGAGGCGAGTCGCGCGGAGCGGGGTCGCGAGGTTGGCGCCCTCGCGCACGGGCCCCACCACGCCCGCGAGCAGGCGCGAGAACTCGCGGTTGCCCGCGGCCTCGCGCGCGATCTCGAGCGCGCGCAGGATCCCGACCCCGGAGCCGAGCAGGGTCGAGAGGGTGCGCCCGAAGCGGGCGATGCTGGCGTGGGCCACGACCGAGCGCACCAGCGGCAGGCGGAGCAGGAGGGCGTCGAGCTTCTCGCGGCCGGCCTCGGTGCCCAGCAGCCGGTGCAGGCCGAAGAGCAGCGCCGCCGCGCCGAGCAGCCAGGCCCACCAGTAGTTGGTCAGCGCGTCGCCGGTCGTGATCAGGATCCGGGTCGGGAGGGGCAGGGCGCCGCCGAGGTCCTCGTAGATCACCGAGAAGCGGGGCACGACCCAGGTCAGCAGGAAGATGATCGCGCCCCCGCTCAGGCCGCCGAGCAGGACCGGGTAGGTCAGCGCGCCGCGCAGGCGGCGCTTGAGGGCCATCTCGCGCTCGGAGAACACGGCCACGCGCCGGAGCGCGTCGGGGAGGAAGCCGCCCTCCTCGCCGGCGCGCACGATCGAGATCGCGGTGCCGGGCATGAATTCGGGGCGACGCGCCAGGGCGTCCGCCAGCGAGGCGCCTTGGGACACGTCGCGCCGCACGTCCTGGAGCACGATCCGGGCGCGGCGGTCGTCGCGCTTCTCCTTGGCGCCCCAGATCACCTCGTCGTCGCCGGCCCGCTCCTGGCTGACGGCGTCGAGGGCCTGCAAGATCGGCACGCCGGCCTGAGCGAGGTCGGCCAGCTGGCGCGCGAAGCGCGCGGCCGTCTCGGCCCCGATCCGGCCAGCCAGGAGCTCGCCCAGGTCGCGCCCGCCCGAGGTGCTCGGCCCGCTGAGGCCCTTGAACTCGGCGGCCGCGGCCTGCTTGCCTTCTTCGCGCAGCTCGATGGGGAAGAGCCCCATCCGGTCGAGCGAGGCCAGGGCGGCCTTCTCGGTCTCGGCCGGGAGGGTGCCCTCGACCGAGCTCCCGTCCAGACGCCGCGCCTTGTAGAGGTACGTCGCCACGTCAGCTCGCTCGCGTCACCCGGACCACCTCTTCCCAGGTGGTCACGCCGGAGCGCACCAGGCGCAGGCCGTCATCGCGCAGGCCGGGCACGTTCTTCTCGCGCACGTAGTTGCGCATTTGCACGGCCGAGGCCGACTGCGTCGCGAGCTCGCGCACGCCGTCGTCGACGGGGAGCAGCTCGAACACCGGGGTCCGGCCGAAGTAGCCCGACTCGTTGCAGGCCTCGCAGCCCTGGCCGACGCGCAGCTCGGTCAGCTCGCTCAGCCCGAGCTCCTCGAGCGGCTCGCGCTCTTCGGGGAGGGGCGCGCGCGTGATCGCGCAGTGCGGGCAGATCCGCCGCAGCAGGCGCTGGGCGCAGAGGCCCTCGATCGTGGCGGCGACCAGGTAGGGCTCGACGCCCATGTCGACCAGGCGGGCCACCGCGCCGGCGGCGTCGTTGGTGTGGAGGGTCGAGAGCACCAGGTGACCGGTCAGCGCGGCCTGGACCGCGATCTCCGCCGTCTC